>JAWXCF010000043.1:0-5583 GCA_034440515.1 Bacteroidota bacterium | reverse complement strand
TGGAGTACGTTATACTCCCAATCGCCTGTGGCTGAATGTGAAAAAGTACAAATGGCTACATCTAGACCATCTAGGCTGGTACCGCTCATTAGGCCGGCTACCGTATATGTGTTTGGCTCTGTTAGTTCCATAGAGGTATTCTATTAAAAAAATCTAATGCTGTAAACTTGGGTGCTAATTTAGGTTACTTAGGCAGACCTATTGCAATTATCACAAAGTCCGGCTATTAATACCTGTACGTCTGTAAACTTAAACCCATCTGGCATAGCCAATTTAGGTAAATTGGTATTGGGCAGGCACATTGTCATATCACACTTATTGCACTTAAAGTGAACGTGATCGTCACTATGTTGGTGCAGGTGATTGTGGCTATCCATTACGGCAGTGCTGCAACATTCGTGGTGGCAAATAGCATACTTAAGTACGGTGCCATTATCTGGAACCTTATGTAGTAGTCCGTTATCTACTAATGTATTCAAGGTGCGATACAGGGTAACTCTGTCAAAGTCTGAACCCAACAGTCGCTCTAAATCAGGTTGACCTAGGGCATAAGAATTCATTAAAAAAGCTTGCAAGGTTTTAATGCGAACATCAGTAACTCTCAGTTTTCTCTGCTTTAATAAATTTAATGATTTCTCTGTCATACTTTTAGAATCGGTAGCAAAATTAACTACATAAAGCCCAGTTCCAATCTTGCCTCTTCACTCATCATACTTTGATCCCAAGGTGGGTCAAAAGTTATGTCAACGCTTACGTCTTTTACGTTTTCCACTTCCCTTACTTTATCATCTACTTCCTGTGGTAACATACCTGCAGCTGGGCAGGCTGGACTGGTCAGGGTCATTATTACCTCTACTTTGTAGTCATCATCTATGGTTATAAAATAGATTAAACCTAGATCATATATATCTACACTAATTTCAGGATCGTAAACTGTCTTTATGGCCTTGATGATGTTGAGCCTCATCTCTTCTTTCTGCATATGCATTGCCTCACGTTGCATTTGTTGTTCCTCGGTATTCATATCAATTGGGTTCATTTAATTGGTTTTGTGCTTGAAAAGCAGTTGCGTACAATCTTATTTGCCTAATCATAGCGTCTAATCCATTTTTACGTGTTGGGCTTAGGTGCTGTTGTAGCCCTAGTTGCTCCATCCAGCTTAGATCTGCCTGTACCACGTCCATTGGCTTCTGTTGATTATATATTCTTAATACTAATGCTACTAAACCTTTCACTATCAGGGCATCACTGTCGCCTTTTAATTCTATTTTATTATCTATTTGACTGGCGTGTAGCCACACGCTACTTTGACAACCCTTTACTTTATGGGCATCATCTCTAAACGGTTCTGGAAACGGAGGTAACTCAGCCCCCAACTCAATGATATAGTTGTAGCGCTCTGTCCAGTCTTCGCCTATCATATCAAATTCAGATATGAGCTCCTGTTTTCGAGTGTCTATTAGAGTGTTTTCTGCCATATTCTATTCAATAACAGTTATGACTAGCGTTTTAGTTTGCTAATTGTTTTTGTTAATGTTTCTACTAAATAATCTACTTCTGCAAATGTGTTGTAAAATGCAAATGAGGCTCTTGCTGTTGCATTTACCCCTAAGTGATTTAATAAGGGTTGTGTGCAGTGGTTTCCCGTTCTCACAGCAATACCCTGCAGGTCTAGGAAAGTACCTAAATCTAGTGGATGCACTCCATCTATAACCATACTAAATGCCGGTATGCGTTCGTGTTGTGGACCTAATATTTGAATTTCAGGAATTTGACTTAGACCTTCCCATACGTATTCTGTTAATTGTTGCTCATACTGTTGCAGTTTGGCTCTACCTAAGTTTTCTACATAATCCATTGCTGTAGCTAGTGCAACGGTACCAGCTATGTGTGGAGTACCAGCCTCAAACTTATTGGGGATATCTGCATAGGTACTTCGGTCGTAATAAACTGCATCTATCATATCACCTCCACTTTGATAGGGGGGCATTTGGTTTAAATGCTCAGCCTTAGCCCATAGCACGCCTATACCGGTAGGTGCAAAAACTTTATGACCTGAAAACACCAAAAAATCTGCATCAAGTTCCTGTACGTCTATGGCATAGTGTGGTGCTGCTTGGCAAGCATCTACAACTACGGGAATGTTGTTTGCCTTGCCTGCGGCTATAATTTCTGCAATTGGATTAATAGTACCAATGCTGTTGCTAATCCAAACGGCACTTATTATTTTGGTTCTATCTGTAATTAAACTTGTCAATTGAGATAGGTCTAAAGTACCGTTTTGAAATACGGGAATATATTTCAGCTTAGCGCCTGTTTTTTCACAGATTATTTGCCAAGGCACCATATTGGCGTGGTGCTCCATACCAGTTATTAGCACTTCGTCATTAGGCTTTAAGTTTTGCCCGCCCCAACTGCTGGCTATTAGGTTCAAACCCTCTGTAGCACCTCTGGTAAATATTATCTCTCTATGGTCGGGTGCATTTAGGTGTCTTGCTATGGTCATTCTAGCTGACTCATAGGCGTCTGTAGCCTCACCGGCTAGATAATGCACACCTCTATGTATGTTTGAGTTTTGGGTGGTGTAGTATTGCACCAACCTGTCTATTACTACTTGAGGCTTTTGCGATGTGGCTGCATTGTCTAGATACACCAAATTTTTTCCATACACCTTAGTGTGTAGTATGGGGAAGTCTTTTCTGATGGCTTCAACCCAAGCATTATTAATTATTTCACTTGTTGCTTGCCTTTCCATTCTATATATTTATGATGTCAATATTATAATTATGACGCTTTTATTCGTTCTAGTTTTTTTCTTATACCTGATTGTGCTAACTGTCTGACACCTTGGTTTACAATGCCTTCAACTATATCATTAAAAAATGCAGCTGTCAATAAACTGATTGCATCTAGCTTACTTAATCCACGTGCTTGCATATAAAATATAGCCTCTTGGTCTAACTGGCCAATAGTTGCCCCGTGGCTACACTTTACGTCGTCTGCAAATATTTCTAATTGCGGCTTGGTATATATGTGTGCATTTCTACTTAATAATAAGTTCTTATTACTTTGAAATGCGTTGGTTTTCTGTGCATCAAGCCGTACCATTATTTTCCCGTTAAATATGGCAGTTGCCTCATCTGTAGCTAAGCCCTTATACAACTCATCGCTAAGGCAATGTGGCATAGCGTGATCAACTGTGGTATAGTTGGCTATTACTTGCTTAGCATCTGCTATATATACTCCATTTAGCTTCACGTGATTGTTTGGCGCAGCTAGGGTATATTTTAATTCGTTCCTAATGTTACCTTTACCTATACAAATAGCAGTATGGTGGGCAAATGAAGAAACGGCTGTTTTAATGTGTGTATGGTGAAACTGGTGACTGCCAAGCTCTTGATTTTGAATTTTGTTTAATTCTAAGCTTGCATTTTCTTTTACATCTATCTCGTGCACAACTGTATGTGTACCAGATAGTCCCAAATATTCCTCTAATATAGTAGCCTTAGCAAACGACTCTACTATAGTTAATATTCTAAAGTGTTTCTGCAATTGATAATCGCCAGAAAATTGAAGATGAATAACTTGTTGAATGTCTGCGCTACTAGCCACGTGAATGATGATACCTTGATCGAAAGTTGAGGTATTCCAAGCCACGATTCCGTTTGCGTCAGCTTTCTCTATTTCAGCAAAGTATTCATTAATCAATGCTTTACCAGAATTGTCTTTCCAGTCTATTATATTCAGACCACTGGGTAAATCTGCAGGGATATTTTTTATGGCGCCATCAACTATTTCTAAAGTAATTGAATTGGGCAATGCCTCTGTTGCTACAGCATAATAAGGTTTCGCTTCATTTACATTATTAGTTAGTGTACCAAACGATGCAAAGCGCCAATCTTCATCTGCAGGATTGGGTAGTCCATTAGTATCTAAATAACTTTTGGCAATTTCTCGCTTTACTAATTCTGTATCAGCAGTCATTATATCTATATCAGTCACGTAGGTTTCTGTCATCGTTATGCGCCTATTGGCTGATTTATGTTGGTTATCCAATCGTAACCTTTCTCTTCCAGTTCTAATGCTAGACTTTTATCGCCAGATTTTACTATTTTACCATCTGCTAATACGTGGACAAAGTCTGGAATGATATAATCTAACAAACGTTGATAGTGGGTAATCACTAAAAATGCATTGTCTTTATTTTTCAATTTATTTACCCCATTTGCAACTATACGAAGGGCATCAATATCTAGTCCGCTGTCGGTTTCGTCTAGTATTGCCAGTGTAGGCTCTAGCATCGCCATTTGAAATATCTCGTTTCTTTTTTTCTCACCACCACTAAATCCGTCATTCAGGCTGCGACTTAGTAATTTTTGATCTATTTCAACCAATTTCATACGTTCACGCATCGTTTTTAGAAATGTAGGGCTGTCCATATCAGGCAGGCCTTTATGCTTTCTCCCTGCATTAACGGCAGCACGTAAGAAATTTGTAGTACTCACACCCGGTATTTCAATTGGGTATTGGAATGCAAGAAACACACCTTCTCTGGCGCGCACTTCAGGTGACATTTCTGTTAAATCTTGGCCATTATAGGTAATGCTACCACTGGTTATTTCATAGCCATTTCTACCTGTTAATACACTGGCTAGTGTGCTTTTACCTGCACCATTGGGGCCCATTATGGCGTGCACTTCTCCTGCTTTGATGCTTAGAGTTAATCCCTTTAGTATTTCCTTATCTTCTACCCTAGCGTGTAGGTCATTAATTTGCAACATAGTTTTAATAAAATTCTGTTGATGAACAATCCCGGAATGGCAACAAAAAAGAATTTTAATTTGGGATATTACAACGTAGCAAAGGTACAAAGTGTTTCTCTTTTTAAGTAGACTAATTCTAAGTAGTGATAGATAAATGCATTGGTTTGATACCTAAATAATTGAAATATAGTAGTTTGTGATTTTCTTAAATAAATAAAAACTTAAACTACTTACATTCTGAATAAAATCAGGACAAGTAGAGGAATTAATCATTAAATATTCCTTTGAAATAAGGGACTAGAAAGTAAATTGCAGTAAAGTTGATCTGTGACAAACTTTACAATACAAAATTAGTACTGTCATTAAACCCTTTGAAAATAAGACTCTCTAAAGTGAAAAAGTAAAAAGTACATATACAATAAATGAAAACATATCATTAATCATCTTTTTAGCATTATCCTTAATGTACAGGCACAATCATTTAATTACAAGTCTGTTGATAGTTTGCTGAATGCAAACCTGACTAGTGTGTTCAACCACAAAGTAATTTGTATGGTTACTTACAACGATTTTTTAATTTACTATTACCGTAAGGGTGGCGATAGCTTAACTTCAGGCGCAGTTGCATCAGTAACTAAGACCAACCTAATGGATTATCTATATCGTTCAATTTAGCTATTTGCCTGCCCCAAAGGTCACTTATGCTTTATATTAGGCAAAGGGCTAAGAGGGGTAGAATACTTTTAATCCTATATTGATTTGACGTAAGGCGTGTTTTAATTCAAATTTCAACAGATTAATTTTAAGCAAGATATAAATT
>JAWXCF010000042.1:0-14420 GCA_034440515.1 Bacteroidota bacterium | reverse complement strand
TGTTGGTAAAAGTGCTGGAATAAACTTTATTATTAATAGTGAAGGAGCTGACTTTTTAGAGAAAACAGGACTTTCCGAAGAATTATTAACATATAGTTCCCCACAAGATTTGCACAACAATTTACCACAAATGTTAATAAGTATGGGTGGTGATGGTACCCTTTTAGAAACATTGTATTATGTTAAGAAAACAAAGACACCTGTATTAGGAATTAACTTAGGAAGACTCGGATTTTTAACACACGCAACTGACAGTCAGATAATTAAAGTAGTTGATTGCATCAAATCTGGTAAATATAAAATAGAGGAACGTAGTGTACTAAAAATTAACAATGAACATCATCTTTTCGAGGCTAATTCATTCGCTTTAAATGACTTCACTATACACAAACGAGATACTGGTAGTATGATAATAGTGGATACTTACCTAAATGGTGAGTATTTTACAAATTATTGGGCAGACGGGGTTATAGTAGCTACCCCAACAGGTAGTACTGCTTACAGTTTAAGTTGTGGAGGTCCAATTATATTTCCAGAAACTAATAGCCTAGTAATTACACCAGTAGCTCCTCATAATCTATCTATGAGACCCATAATAGTACCTGATAGTAGTGTTATTAGTTTCAGAGTAAGAGGAAGAGGTGAAAGCCATATGGTGTCGCTAGACAGTAGATTTACAGTAGTAGAATACAATCACGAAATCGGGGTACAAATAGCTGACTTTAAGTTCCAATTAGTACGTTTGGGCAATTTTAGTTTCATAGAAACGCTGCGCGAAAAATTAAAATGGGGTTTAGATTATAGAAATTTATAAATTTGTAGTTAAACTTTATGTGTTGGTAAGCGTATTACTATATAATAAAGGAGAATCGAAATTAAATTTACTTGATAATTAATATTGCTATGAAGCTTAGACGTATACTACTAACCATCGTAACCACTGCCTTAGGACTGTCAGCGACAGCTCAAGACAAAGAGTTAGGCGTTTTTATTGGCGCTGCTCAATATCAGGGTGACTTGTCTCAAAAACAAGTTACGCTTGGTGAAACGAAACCTACCATCGGTATCTTATACAGATACTATTTTGTGCCTAAAATTAACTTCAAAGGCGCTGTAACAATCGGACAAATAGCAGGTGACGATAAAAACTATGCTGATGTAGATGTTTTTAGAAACAAAAGAAACGCTAGTTTTAGATCAACTATTGTTGAATTAAGCGGTCAGGTTGAATACAACATTCGTCCATACATATCTCGGTCTCGTAGATATAATTGGGCGCCGTACGTATTTACAGGTATCAATTTATTTTATTTTAATCCCAAAGCAGATTATAAAGGCACTTTTGTTGCATTACAACCTCTTGGTACAGAAGGTCAAGGGCTGGATGGTTCTTCAGAAAAACTATACAGCCGCTTACAAGGTTCAATCCCTTATGGTATTGGTTTTAAATATAGCTTAGGTAACTATTGGAATATAGGTATCGAAATAGGTCAACGTAAGACTTTTACAGACTATTTAGATGACGTATCTGATAAATATGGTGATTATGACAAAATTAAAGCACAAAGAGGGCAACAGGCTGCAGATTTAAGTGACCGTTCTCGTGAGGTTGATCCTAAATTTATAACCAATAAAGGAGGTCAACAAAAAGGTGACCCTAAACAATTAGATATGTATGTTTTCGGTGGTATTACCATATCTAAAACATTCAGAAGATTTAGTTGTACAGGTTTTTAATCATTATTAGCAGATTGTTTTGTAAAATTGTACTTTTACATTTGCAACTGCTTTATATAAATGAGAATTAAAATATTTTCAATAATAGCAGGGGCCATACTTAGTATGCCCCTGTTTTGTTTTGGTCAAATCTTACCTGAATGGGAAGTCGGAGTAATGGCCGGTATGTCTGGCTATCAAGGAGATTTAACTCCCGGAATTTTTGACTTTAATTCTGCAAAGTTTGCAGGAGGTATTTTAGTCAGATATAACGTTAGCAGGTATTTCACTTTAAAAGGAAATGTCTACCTAGGTGCATATAGTGGTGATGATAGAAACAGCACCAAACCACAAGCAGTCACTAGAAACTTAGCTGTGTACAGTAACATTTTAGACATTGGTGCAAATGCTGAAATAAATCTTGGAGGATGGTTACCGGGAAGCAGAAATATGAAAACCTGTCCATATGTATTTGGTGGCTTTAGTGTATTTAAGTTTGACCCTGAGAATAGAGATCCCGTTACAGGTAACTATGTGAGACTACAGCCACTTAGGACAGAAGGACAAGAAACTGAGAGATTTAATGAACGTAAAAGGTATTCACTTTCACAAATTTCATTACCATTTGGTTTAGGAATTAAACATAACCTAAACGACCATTGGAATATTGGTTTCGAATTTGGAGCTAGAAAGACTTTTACAGACTACTTAGATGACGTAAGCACAACCTACGTCCCTTATGATTATTTGGCAAGCAGGGTATCAACATTAGCTGCTAATATGTCAAATAATTCATTTGATCAAAATGGTGTTAGAATTGATTATGACGAACAAACGCTCCGTGGTAACTCTACTAACAAAGATTGGTACCTATTTACAGGTATAATTTTATCTTATAATATTATACCGAACTCGTGTTATCGTTTCTAATAATTACAACTATGTAAAAAGGCATATTCACTAATATTTTCCAATTATAATTAACCTACTATGTTTAAATCTCTACTTTTGGGGATTGCATTTCTTTTTGCAACTACCATAACTCTGTTTGCTCAACAAAAAAACTCTTTTTTTCGCCCCAAGACTCAAATTGGTATTGCTACTGGCATTATTAATTACCAAGGTGATTTAGTTGACAATACATTCGACTTTACACAAACTAAATTGACTTACAGTGCATTTCTACGAAGAGAATTTTCATCACTACTTTCGTTCAGAATTGGTGTAGACTATGGAACCCTTTCTGGTTCAGATAAAAGCTCAACCACTATTCCTAGGCAACAAAGAAATCTTAGCTTTAATACTAAAATCTTTGGAGGTTATTTCGGAACGGAATTAACATTTGCAAATTTTTATGTAGGTAATATAATCCCTGTAAAAATATACGGCTATCTGGGGATTGGTGTATTCAACTTTAAACCAAGAGCTAAATATAATGATGAGTGGATTGAATTAAAACCATTATCAACAGAAGGACAAGGTCTAAATCCATACGTTACCAGCAAACCATATAATTTAACTCAATTATATTACCCTATGGCATTTGGCATTAAAATGCCAATTAGCAATAAATTAGATTTGGGATTTGAGCTAAAAAAAGTGCTCACCTCAACTGATTATATTGATGATGTATCTGGCAACTATGCTGCTCCAGAAATATTATCAAATTCTAGTAATCCAGAGTTGACTAAGGCTTTAGCAAATCGTACACAAGAATTAAGTGCAGATTTTAAACCTTCTTTTGGAAGAAGAGGGAATCCTAATAACTTTGATGGTTGGTTTACTACGCAATTAACCCTAACATATAAATTTGGTAAGAAAGGTTGTACTAATTATTTTTAGTTTGACAATACCTTTTATTGCTGAAATACGTATTATAGGCAATATTAATGTTCAACTTTAAATATATATACATAGCATTAGCAGGTCTTTTGATCTGCTTTCCTATTTTAGGAAGCTCTCAAATCAGGCAAAAGGCTACAGAGATTAGCATTTTTGGTGGATTTAGTAGTTATCAAGGTGACTTGGCGCAAAATGTAAGACTGGGTGATAGCAGACCAGCATTTGGATTTGCACTTAAGCGTGCAACTCTACCCCATTTTGCCTATACTTTGGGCTTAAATTATGGTAGTATATACGCCAGCGATGCAGACAGCAAAGACACAAAGGCTAGGAATCTTAGCTTTAGATCAGACATTTTAGAATTTGGCTTAACTACTGAGTTTAACTTCTTTGCCTACCAAGTAGGATTGGATAGAAAAAAATTCACCCCATATTTAATGACGGGCATCTATTACTATAAGTTTAAACCTGAAGCAGAGCTGAATGGGAAAATTTACAGCCTAAGTGAATATGGTACAGAGGGACAGGGTATTATAGCAGGTACAAATAGATATAATCTTGGTGGGATAGCCATACCAGTAGGCGGTGGCGTAAAGTATGCATTAACTAAGCACATTAACTTACTAGTTCATAGTGCAGTGCGGGTCACATTTACTGATTATTTAGACGATGTTAGCGGCAATTATCCAGATTTAGAACTTTTAGGAAAACTACGAGGTGACATTGCAGTGGACCTCAGTGACAGAAGCGCTGACCTAAAACTAGGTAAAACAGGCTTTAAGAGAGGCAATTCGGAGAAACGTGACTTCTATTTCTTTTCAGGAATTACACTTTCCTACGTTATAAATCAACCTATATGTCCCAATTTTAAAAGGGACCCTTTCGGAATACTTTAATTTAAGTTTAACTGGGGCAACACTTACCTTTGCTGGCTAATCTTCGTAATTGTTGCTGAGAGTATATTAATAATGTCTGAATTTACTTTAAGTCATTTATCTGGTCACGCAGATTTGCCAGAACATATCGCCGTAATAATGGATGGAAACGGCAGATGGGCTAAAAGTCAGGGGGAAGACAGAATATTTGGACACCAAAATGGAGTCCATTCAGTGCGCCAGGTTGTTGAGGGGTGCGCAGAGGCAGGTATTAAATATTTGACACTGTATGCTTTTAGCACAGAAAATTGGAACAGACCAGCAGCAGAGGTCAGCGCACTAATGGAACTGTTAGTACACACCATAAGTGCAGAAATACCTACATTACAAAAAAACAATGTCTCCCTTAAAACTATAGGTAATATAAAGCAGTTGCCAGAAAACTGCTATAACGAACTACATAGTGCTATGACAGAAACGGCGCATAACGATGGCCTAAGCCTAGTATTAGCCCTAAGCTATAGTGCAAGGTGGGATATTCTAAATGCAGTCCAAGTAATGGTGAATGAAAATAGCCCTGCTGATATAAATGAAAAGTTAACAGACACTTGGTTTAAATCATACTTAAGTACCAGCCAAATACCGGACCCTGCTTTACTAATAAGGACCAGTGGTGAGCAAAGAATAAGTAATTTTCTGTTGTGGGAATGTGCATACACAGAATTTTACTTCACGCCCAAAATGTGGCCTGAATTTGACAAGAAGGAATTAGAAATTGCTATAAATACCTATATGAATAGAGAACGTAGGTTTGGCTTGACCAGCGAACAGATAAAAATATGACAATAAAACCCAAGTATTATTTCCTATTATATTTCATAGTTATAATATTTTTTCAGACAGCTACTGCGCAGCCAATAGCAAAAGAAAAAATAAAGATAGAAATAGACTATTCACAAAAACCTAAGAAATTTTTGTTAAAAGCTGTTAATGTATCTGGTAATTATAGTAATGCTGATACTGCTACTAGCTATGGTCAAACTCTAATGGAGTCTGAAAAGCGAGTAATACAAGCAGTAAGTGGACTGGCACCTGGGCTGTACGTTGAGATACCTGGCGACGATATATCTAAAGCTATTAAAAACCTATGGAAGCAGAATCTATTTAGCGATATACAAATAATAGCTGACAGCGCATTTTTAGAAAATGAAGAGCTTACTGCCTACATAACTATACGCGTAACTACCAGACCTAGGCTAAGTAAATATTCCATAACTGGAATGAAAAAAAGCAAAGCGAATAACTTAAAAGATAATCTTAAAATAAATGCCGGCGATATAGTTACAGAGCAAATGCTAAATAACATTAGGACCCGAGCCAAAAAGCACTTTAACAACTTAGGTTACAGCAATGCAAAAATTACTATAATACAAACCCCAGATAAAAACCCAACAAAAAATGAGGTGACGCTTGCTATAAAAGTAGATAAAGGTAAAAGAATAAGAATACATAAAGTAAACATAGGTGGAAATGACAAGCTAGAGGCTAGTAGAATAAAACGTGTAATGAAGAACACTAAAGAGAAAAAATGGTGGAATCCCCTACGCAAGACAAAGTTTCAACCGGATGAATATGAAGAAGATAAAGAAACTATTATTGCATTTTACAGAAGCCTAGGATATAAAGATGTGGTATTAGTTTCAGATTCTATAGTTAAACACAAAGACAATCTAGTTGATGTAAACATAAAAGTAAAAGAAGGTAACAAATACTATTTTAAAGAAATAATTTGGTCTGGAAATACAAAATTCCCAACAACAGATTTGTCAAAACTTTTGGGAATTAAGAAAGGTGACCCATACAATACTGATTTATTAGATCGTGGATTATTTATGAGTCCAAATGGGCTAGACATTACTAGTTTATATATGGACGATGGCTATTTATTCTTTAATGTAACACCTGTAGAGACCAGAATTGACGGCGATAGTGTCGATTTAGAAATCAGAATATTTGAGGGACCGCAGGCAGTTATAAATAGAGTTACCATTAAGGGAAATACTAGAACACACGACAAAGTTCTATTAAGAGAGATAAGAACCAAGCCTGGACAGAAATTTAGCAGAAGTGATATCATTAGAAGTCAAAGGGAATTGGTACAAATGGGATTGTTTGATGGTGAAAAAATGAATGTAAACCCAAAACCAAACCCAAAAGATGGTACGGTAGATTTAGAATATGTCGTTGCTGAAAAACCAAATGATAGAGTAGAACTAAGTGGGGGTTATGGTGCTGGTAGGTTGGTAGGAGTTTTGGGGCTTCAATTAAATAACTTTAGTATGCAGCGCTTGTTAAAAGGTGGAGACTGGCAAGGTTACCCAAGTGGAGACGCACAGAGTTTAACCATAAGGGGCCAAAGTAGTGGGCCACAGTTTCAATCATACAATATGAGCTTTACAGACCCTTGGTTTGGTGGACACAAACCTAATTCATTCACAGTAAGCGGGTCATATTCTATTCAACGTTTTGGCGATGTATTCAATAGGGCAACAAGATCACAGTTAAATTCTCCAACATTTACTGTTGGTTTGGGTAAGCGACTAAAGTGGCCTGATGATTATTTTACGATATTCCATAGTGCTACCTATCAATATTACAGCTTTCAGAATTTTAATCAGTTAATAAGCAACTTTAATACTGGGTATTCTAATAACTTATATATTAGGCACTTAATAACTAGAAACAGCGTAGATGCACCTATATATGCTACTACAGGTAGTTTAATTAATCTTAGTTTTCAATATACCCCACCTTGGAGTTTAATAAGAAATATTGACTTTTCTAAAATTCCTGAGACACAAGCTGGTCAACAAATTAGATACAAATACCTAGAATACTTTAAGTTCAAAGCAAGTCTAGGTCATTATACACCATTGACACGTAAAGGAACACGAAAATTTGTACTCCTTAGTCAAATGGACTTTGGATATTTAGGTAGATATAATAGAAACCTAAGAAACACCCCTTTTGAGAGATTTTATGTTGGTGGTGATGGTCTAACAGGATTTAACCTTGATGGTAGAGAGCTAATTAGATTTAGAGGGTACCAAGGCGCAAATGATGTAACACCTAGCATTACTAAAGATGGCGTCCCTATAGAACAAGGTGGTATTATTTACAATAAATACACCTTTGAGTTGCGATACCCTATAGTAAATAGTCAAAGTGCAACAGTATATGCTTTAGCATTTGCCGAGGCCGGTAATGCGTGGCAGTCTTGGAGAAACTATAATCCGTTTGAACTAAAAAGAAGTGCAGGTGGTGGGGTAAGGGTGTTCCTTCCTATGTTTGGATTGTTAGGCTTTGACTGGGGCTATGGGTTTGACCCAAGTCTGCAACAACCAGGACAACCAAGTGCAGGACACTTCCACTTTTACATAGGTCAACCACTATTCTAATCATTTTTTATATTTGCAGTTGTTCTGCTCGGCTTTGGCACGTTTTTTTAGACTTATACTGTATTAAAGAATAATATGACTGTAATTAAGAAAATTATTTTATTGTTGACATTTTGCCTTGGCATCAGTCAATTGTCTAATGCTCAAGCTAGACTAGCCTTTGTAGATACGGAGTACATTTTAGATAAAATGCCTGAATACAAGTCTGCTCAAAAACAATTAGATGATCAAGCTGAGCAATGGAAGAAAGAAATAGACAATAGAGTTGCAGAGATAGACAGGCTATATAAAGAATATCAAGCACAATATGCTCTATTGCCAGAAGCAGATAGAAAGAAAAAAGAAGATGAGATAAGTTCTAAAGAGAAAAGCTTATCTGAATTTAAGAAACAAAAATTTGGTACTGATGGGGAATTGTTCAAGAAAAGACAACAACTTATCAAGCCAATTCAGGACAAAGTCTTTGATGCTATTCAAAAATTAGCTAAAGAAAACTCTTATGACTTTGTACTAGATAAAGCAGGCGCTGTAACAATGTTATATACCAATGGTAAATATGACCGCAGTGACGATGTATTGGAATTATTAGGGATAGTAAAAAAGTAACCTAAGCAATAGAATAAAATATAACTAGAAGAAATGAAATTATTTAAAGCCTTAATCATCTGTTTGATACTCAGCTTACCATCAGCAGTACAGGCGCAAACTAAGTTTGGACACGTTAATACCCAAACCCTACTAGAGGCTATGCCTGCAGTAACTAAATTAAGGCAACACCTAGACAGTATGCAGACGCAGTATGCCACTATGATAAAAGATTTAGATGCAAAACTGCAGAAACTAGTAGCAGAGGCTAGCACCCCAGAGGCTAGAAATTGGTCTGACCTAAAGAAGAACGACAAAAGAAAAGAAATAGAACAATTGAATGATAGGGTTCAAGGTTTACAGCAAGATGCTCAAAATGAGATTCAGGCTGAAACTGAGTTGAAATTTAAACCCATTAATGATCTAGTGAAAAAAGCAATAGCTGATGTAGCTAAGGAGGGTAAATTTACCTACATATTTGACGCAAGCAGTCCAAATATGCTCTACTTTGATGGGGGTGAAGACATTTTACCGTTGGTAAAAAAGAAACTGAACCTAAAGTAAAGCTACTACATATGTTAAATATAGAACCCGAAATGTCAATACATTTTCGGGTTTTTCTATTTTTGCTATTCTACTACTACATTTGAACTATGTCTGACAATAGACCCATAGGCATTTTAGATAGTGGAATAGGTGGTATGACAATAGCCAAAGGGATTACGGAACTGTTACCTAATGAGCAGATTATATTCTTTGGTGATACAACGCATTTACCTTACGGGGACAAGTCTAAAGATTCTCTTAAAACGTACGTGCATAAAATCACGACATTATTGCTAGAGAAAAACTGTAAAGCTGTATTGATAGCGTGCAATTCCGCATCTGCGGCAGCCTACATTAGCATTAATAAGGATTTTGGTAAAGATCTGCACATATTAAATGTAATCGATCCTGTAGTTGAATATGTTTCAAAAACAGGTGGTTTCCAAAAAATAGGTGTAATTGGTACCAAAGCCACCATAAATAGCAAGGCATTCCTAAGAAAGTTTAAGAGAACTGCACCAGAACTAGAAGTTAAGACTATGGCCACTCCCCTATTAGCACCAATGATAGAGGAGGGTTTCTTTAATAATAAAATCAGTCAAACCATAATTAATGCCTATTTAGACAGTCATTATCTAAAGGATATTGATGCACTCGTGCTTGCTTGTACACATTACCCACTAATCAAGAAGGAGATAGAGAAATACTATATAAAGAACAATCGGGAAGTTATGATATTAGATAGTATGCAAATAATGGCAGACTATACACAAAATATTTTAACTAAAGCAAATTTGCTCAGCCCTGTGCGTGATGAAAATGCTAATCATCATTTCTATGTAAGTGATTATACCCAATCATTTCAAAATACAACCCATCTTTTCTTTGGGCAAAATGTAAAACTTCAGCATCTTCCTATTTGGGATTAAAAAAAAAGACTCAAAAGCTTTCGAAATGAGTCTTATATTATAAATTTGTGTGTAACTAAACTGATTAGCTAGCCACTTTCAATCTGTCTAATTTACCGTCGCTAAGTTTATGCGTAACAAATACCTTATCCAATACAAAATGAGTGATGCCCTCACTACTTGGTAAGTCGTACATAGCATCTAGCATTATTTGCTCTATCATAGTACGTAAGCCCCTTGCACCTAGCTTTAACTCAATAGCTTGTTCTGCCAAATAGTCCACTACTCCATCTTCTATTATTAAGTCAATGTTCTCAAGCTTCATCATTTTCTGATATTGCTTGATAATGGCATTTTTAGGTTGCGTCAATATTAGTTTTAAGGTATTAACAGACAATGGGTCTAAATGCGCAATGACGGGAATACGACCAATAAGCTCTGGTATTAAACCAAATTTCTTAAGGTCGTGTGCATTAATATATTGCAACACATTCTCCTTATCGTAATACTCTTTTTTGTCTTTTGCACGGTAGCCTAACGGTTGCGTATTCAGTCTTTGCTCAATTACTTTGCTAATACCATCAAATGCGCCCCCGCAAATAAAAAGAATATTCTGGGTATTGATGGGTACCATTTGTTGCTCTGGGTGCTTACGTCCACCCTGCGGCGGCACCATAACTATGCTACCCTCTAATAGTTTAAGTAGTGCCTGCTGAACGCCTTCTCCACTTACATCTCTAGTTATACTCGGGTTATCGCCCTTTCTAGCTATTTTATCTATCTCATCAATATAGACTATGCCACGTTCCGCAGCTGCAACATCATAGTTTGCAGACTGCAATAAACGGGTTAAGATTGTTTCAACGTCTTCACCCACATAGCCTGCCTCGGTTATAACTGTTGCATCAGCTATACAAAATGGTACATCTAATATTTTGGCTATGGTTCTGGCTAGTAGTGTTTTACCAGTACCTGTTTCTCCTACTAATAAGATGTTAGATTTTTCAATCTCAACATCTTCCATATTTTCTATTTGTGAAGGCTCAATACGCTTAAAGTGGTTATAAACAGCCACACTTAATACTTTCTTAGCCTTTTCTTGCCCGATAATGTAGGTATCTAAAAAAGCCTTAATTTCCTGAGGTTTCAATATTTTTTGAGTAGTAACTACCCTATTCCTCCTACCTACTTCAGTTTGCAGAATTTTATCTGCCTCAGCTATACATTTATCGCAAATAAAACCGTCTTTGCCCTCTACCAGCAGCAAAGCCTCCTTTTTAGTTCGCCAGCAAAATGAACAATACTCTTCTTTCTGCACCATTATTTTTTTTCAAATTTACAATTTTGGTAGCTTAGCTACCCTAACAATCATACTAAGATAGGTTATAATTAACCTAAATATGAATGACAATTAGCTTATTAATATTAAAATGGGATATAAGGTTTCATTTTTAACCCTAAAGCCTAAATCAAGTTTATCAAATCAAGTTATTTATATAAAAAGCCTCACTAAATCTAAATTTAGTAAGGCTATATCATTTACTAAAAAGATAAAATTATTCTGCAGCTTGAGGTGATCTACCTAATACCTCATCAACCATACCGTAAGCCTTTGCTTCTTCGGCAATCATCCAATAATCTCTGTCACCATCTTTTACAACCTTTTCCATTTCTTGGCTAGTATGGTTAGAAATGATGGTATATAATTCGTCTTTCAATTTTAGAATTTCACGTGCAGTGATTTCAATATCACTAGCTTGGCCTTGTGCACCACCTAGGGGTTGGTGAATCATAACACGACTATGTGGCAATGCACTTCTTTTTCCTTTCTGACCAGCACACAACAATACTGCTGCCATACTGGCTGCCATACCTGTGCAAATAGTTGCTACATCTGGTTTAATAAGTTGCATAGTGTCATATATACCTAAACCAGCATATACGCTACCCCCTGGACTATTCAAATAAATTTGAACGTCACGTTCTGGATTAGTAGATTCTAAAAATAATAGTTGCGCCTGAATAATGTTAGCAACATCGTCATAAATAGGTACACCTAAAAATATGATCCTGTCCATCATCAATCGGCTAAATACATCCATAGTCACTATGTTCATAGGACGCTCCTCTACAATTGTAGGGGTAATGTATGCGTTTACATTGTTTGCTGCAGCAATATTGCCGTGGGCGCTGCTGAAGCTGTGCATAGTAGCAGAAGATATACCTCTGTCTAATACTGCATATTTCTCAAATTCTGAATTAAAACGTGTCATTTACTAAGTATTAACGATTCTAAAGTAATGTTAGTTAGCAGAGGTGTTTTGCCCCTTCATTGCATCAAATTCTTTAACACTTACTGTCTGTACATTGGGTGTTAATTGATTGATAATGTTTTCAAACACCTTGCCATCTCTCAGTCCCAATGCAGTTCTATTGTACATATTATCCTTAGCTAGATAGTCTTTAGCGTACTTTTTCAACGTTTCAGAGTCTAATCCTTGCGTGTAACCCATTTGCCAAAATTGCCTTTCTAGTTCTACAGCTGTATAGTCAGTTATTTCCTCATCTGTCACTTCTATGTCGTTTTCTTCTGACACTTTTTCAGTTATCAGCATCCAAGTCAGTTCTTCATCTAGACCACTCCTCTTACCCTCATAGTCTTCTAGTTCTTCTGCTGTCTCTTTTTCATAGCTTAGTAACAAATACTTATCTAAAAATGCGGTGGGCAATTCCATATTGGACTCATTTACTAGCTTCTCTCTAACATTCTTAGCCAATTCATTTCTAGCTTGTTGCTCATAGAAATTTGCCATAACTCCCCGCCAAGCATCTTTAAATTGGTCAAAGTCATTTACAGAACCTGGCTCTAAATATTGATCAAAAAATGACTGATTAAACTCTGGCAGTACCATCTTACTTACAGCACCTACTTTTATAGAAACTGTACCTATGTCTTTAGCGCTTAATTCGTCTACATTGAACAACTCCTTTAATTCTTCAGCTGTGAAAACTTCGTTTGCTGTTATATTCAATTCAAAATCCTTAAGTTGACCCAGCAGTTTTTCTTGCAGATTAACCGGTAGTTCAGTGTAGCTATATCTTTTAGTTCTACTTACCCCACCTTCTAGTATATTATTGTCATCGTCTAACTCTGTTAGCGTAAGCATTATAATGCCTTCTTCATCGGCAGTGATTGCCTCTGCAGCCTCTACTTTAGCGGCACGTTGACGAAGACTTTCAATTTCAGCATCTAATTCATCGTCAGTTGCTTGTACACTAAGTAGGGTCAACTCATTTAATGCCTTTATGTCAATATTTATTTTAGGTCTAATACCTACGTGAAACTTAAACGTAAATTCATCACCATTCCAATCTATTTCCTCAGCTGTAAAATCACTAATTGGGTTAAGTACGAACTTAACGTCATTATCTTTTACAAAACTTTGTAGCGCTTCTTGTTGAGTTTTATCGACAACTTCTTTCTTCACATCACTGCCAACCATTTTTTTAACTAGGCCTATGGGTGCCTTTCCGGGTCTAAATCCTGGCACATTCATCTTTTTACCATAGTCTTTCAGCATTTTATCCATCTCTACCTTATAGTCATCTGCTATCAGATTAATTATAAGAGTTGCATCGTTGCCGCTTCTATTTTCTAATGTTACTTTCACGTTTAATTTATGTTGCTATCTATTGACAGTAAGATTTTAAAATTATTTTTTTAAGAAATAAGGTGCGAAGATACTAAAGTAGTTATAGCAGTTAACACATTACTATTATTTATTCCCCGCTTTTTATAGTAAATTTGGTTAGTATGCACAAGTATTTATTTATAGTTCTTGGCTTAATAGCTAATTTAAATTTGAATGCAAAGACTTACTACATTACGTCCATACACTAGGGATACAATATATAAAGGAAAGCTTTATATTTAATTAGATAATTCTTTATCTACAATTAGCGCCATAAACCTCTAAAAATTCGTAAAATACTCAATAACATTGTTGCTAAACTTGAACGTCTTTGGCTTGCTAGCATTTATTCTTGTTCAGTTTTTTCCTTTTTAATAACATCAATTATTACTACAGTGTCACCTGAATTTATATAATGTTCACCTATAATCCCAAAAGGCAAAGTGGTATTTTCATTAGGTTTTAAAATTTTAGCACCCTCATTTATTGAACTTACAGAAACTTTGTAAGTAGCTGACTGCTTCACCCCTGTAAATATGTAGTCTAACGATCTTGTAGTACCGTCAATTAAACTGTCTAATATTAAACTGTTGCGCCATTCATATTCATTTCCATTACAATCTAAATAATCTATACTCCAATTTAAATATTTGTTATTTAAATCAGAAATTCCTGAAATGGAATATCTATACCGGTTAGGTTTTCCATTATTTTCACAACTATTACAGGAAATTTAAAGGCCACAGTTATTTTTAAATCATTCTTATAATAATGAACTTCATCGTTAATGTATTAAGC
>JAWXCF010000041.1:0-3998 GCA_034440515.1 Bacteroidota bacterium | reverse complement strand
TCAGCAGCTTGGAATATTGGAAACAAATCTTCACTGTCTAGGTTTACGTCATTAATGTGTGTACCTATTTGAATACCTGCCAATTTTAAATTATTACTGCAACGCTCTAATTCCTTTATTGCCAAATCAGCATCTTGCATAGGTAGTGTACCAAGTCCAATATATCTGTCGGGATATTGATTTACTATCCCCGCAATATGATTGTTTAAAATAATGCTTAAGTCAAGAGTATCTTTAGGCTTTGCCCAATAATTAAACATTACAGGAACTGTACTGAGCACCTGCATACTTACATTAGTTGCGTCACACTCGTGCATTCGGACTACGGGGTCCCAACAGTTAGACTCTATCTCTCTAAAAAACTTATCGTCAATCATCATTCTAGCGCAACAAGGCTTGTGATGCTCTAGTCTAACAAAACCTCCATAACCATATTTTGCTTTCAAGTCTGGCCAAGTTTCCGGTAATATGTGGGTATGTATGTCTATCTTATGTATGTGTCCCAATGTCTTTGGCGGTGTATTTTTTGTATTAAACTGGTTTTGGTGGATCCATTACTGTTCCACATTGCGTACAAGTTCTTAACTCTTCGTTACTATAAAACCTATTCATAACAGGAGGTAATTGAGAAACAATGTCAGTTAGCTTAAGATACTCTTCAAAAAGCTTGTGATTACAATTCTCGCAGAACCATAAAAAACCGTCTATTTCAGCTTTGTCTCTTATTTTCTCTATGACCAACCCAACTGTTCCTTCACCGCGTTGAGGGCTATGGGGCGTCTTACTAGGCAATAGGAACATTTCCCCTGCATTAATTAGAATATCCTTTGGAACGCCTTCGTCAATAATTTTAACTGTAATATTGCCTTCTAGCTGATAAAAAAACTCCTCACCTTCATTGTAGTGGTAGTCCTTTCTGCTATTTGGCCCACCAACTACCATCACAATAAAATCGCCTGTATTGTGAAACAATTGTGCATTACCTACAGGTGGTTTTAATAGATGTCTATTTTCTTCTATCCAAGAGTTTATGCTAAATGGTAAGGTAACTGCCATAATAGGAAATGATAAAGTAAAATTCAAATATATAAATAACTTAGTTGAAGGATATATTAATAAAAATATTAAAATATCGACAAAAATTTAATTTAATTTAATATTATACATAGTTTCGCTATGCATTACATCGGAAAAATATGACACCCAATAAAAGTGAACATTCTACTGAAAATGAGAATATTGTATTTAATAGTACTATAAATATACTACTAATTGAAGATAACCCAGGTGATGTACGATACTTTGAAATTTTGATTCGACAATTAAAATTAATTAAATGTGAATTAAAATCGGCAAATACATTGAGATCTGGGCTTGAAATGTTGAAAACAAATAGTTTTCAAGTAATTATGCTAGACTTATCACTACCAGATAGTATTGGTCTTGATACCGTGTCTGAAACAGCAACTGCATCTAATAAAGAAATCCCAATTCTAGTATTAACTGGAAACGATGATGAAGATTTTGCTGTAAAAGTCGTAGCTGCAGGTGCACAAGATTATTTAGTTAAAGGAAGTATTGACGAAAATACCTTAAGTAGGAGTTTAAGATATGCAATTGAAAGGCACCAAAAAGACCTAACTCTACTAAATAACAAACGTGCTATAGAGGAGTCGCAAAAAAGGCTAGAATTGATTGTAAATCAAAACAAAAGTGGACTAATCGTATTGAACACCAGTTACAAAATACTATTTGTAAACCCTGCGGCTTGTGATATGCTGGGGGAAACAAGCGAAGAATTGTTAAATACTAAATCAAGCCTACCTGAATTTATTTCAAACGAAGTTGTATATGAAATAACACGTACCAAGAAAAAAGTTGAAGCACAAAAAGTTGACATCAATTGGAGTGGTGAGGATTGTAAATTGATTACACTACACGACATTACTGACTTGAAAAAAGTAGAGCAACATCTAAATGACAAAAATTCTGAATTGATGCGCATAAATAAGTCACTGGATAGGTTTGCGTACATCATTTCACACGATTTGAAGAAACCAGTAGCTAATATAAACGGCTTGTTAGGGCTAATTGAAAACGAAATAAAAGAATCCGTCAAGACTGAAAACGTATTTAAAAGACTATACTTTAGCACTAGTCAGCTAAAAAATATGATTGATAATTTACTTGAAACAAGTAGAAATCCTCAAGGACCCAGTGCGTTTGAATTAATCAATATTGACGAGTTAATATCATCAATACTTTACAGTATGGACATTTACCTAGATGAAAGTAATGCTACTGTGGTAAAAGATTTTAGCAGAAATCCAATATTTTTTTACAACAAGCAAGATATGGAAAGCATAATAAGCAACTTAATCAGCAACAGCATTAAGTATAGGAAAGAAGATATAATACCGTCTATAAAACTATCCAGTGATAAAACAGGCTTAGGTAGTAGTCTAACCATAAGAGATAACGGAAGAGGTATTGACCTAAATGTTAATAGAGATAAACTTTTTAAAAGGGGAGAGCGCATTCAATCTCAAGGTGTAGACGGCAATGGGCTAGGGTTATGGATAGTGAAAGAAACATTGGATAAAAATAATAGTCGCATAGAAGTAGAAAGTAAATTAGGAATAGGTACTACATTTACCATACATTTTTAATTGATTATATATTACTAACTATGACGTTACCTATCAAAATACTGCTAGTAGATGACGATGAAGTGAGTAATTACATTAATTCCGAATTAATCGAGAATATAGGAATTTCTAGTCAAGTTAAGGTTTGTGAAAACGGCCGTGAAGCAATTGATTATCTAACGTCACTTGAAACTAACGAAAACCAACAAATTCCGCAGCTAATTTTGCTTGACCTGAATATGCCAGAAATGAATGGATTTGGTTTTCTAGAAGCATATCAAGATTTACCTGACAATGTTTCTGCAGATGTCATCATCATTTTATTGACGACATCAATATCGGAGGAAGATAAAGAAAAAATTAAAAAAGTACATAATTCTGAAATAGTATTTTTAGAAAAACCCCTGACAATTAGTGATTTAGAGAGAATTAAGAACCAATACTTTATATCATAAACATTTTACACTTATGTTGGTTTTATTTTTACATCCTCATCTATGATTAATCCTTGGCGTACTATAATTGACGACAGCAATTTGTCTACTCTAACTAACGACCAATTATTTAGATATTTTACTTTGTATTTTAAAAACGCTAAAATATTAATTCAAGAAATAGAGTCTGCTGTTGCTATAGAAGATTTCGAGGTAATTCGTCAAAAGTCGCACAAGCTTAAGGGTAGCAGTATGGTAGTTGGCGCTGTTGGTATGCGCCAGGCTGCACAAGATATAGAAGATATTGCCAGAAATTACAAGCCATTAGGCCCAAATTTGATTGAAAATCTACAAAACAATTTACTTGACCTACAAGAGATTTTATCAGAGAAATTTAAGTTATCCATTTTGGCTTAACTATCTTGAGAGGGATAAACAAACAAAATATCAGGAATTTCCATCTATTTTCTTAATATTATTCTGGTGTAATTTTTTTTCCAGAATTGTTTTGTCTGGGAAAGTTCCAAATACAATATCCCAGATTGGTGACGAAACACCAAATGCTTTGTTTGGAGTAGCATAATGGTGCAAACTGTGATAGACCCATAAATACCTAAATCTATTTTTTGGAGGCCTAAGTGCGTGGGTACCATAATGAATCATAGCGTAGATGAGATACCCAATCATAAAGCCGCTAAAGAAGCTATAAACAAAATTTCCTGTAATAAGCCGCCAAAAGAAAAAGAATGCACCTGCTAAAATAATACTAGGTATAGGCGGCATTAGTAGCCTATCTTTATCTTTAGGATATTCGTGATGCACCCCGTGCACTATATAACTAAACTTGCTCAACTTTTCATTATGCGTACCCATATGAAATAAGTAACGATGCATTATATATTCGGTAAGGGTCCAC
>JAWXCF010000040.1:0-17031 GCA_034440515.1 Bacteroidota bacterium | reverse complement strand
TTTGTTACAAACAAATAAATAAATAATTTGTATAACCAAGGTTAAATCGATAATTAACAAAAAGATAGCATTGAATAATTTTTTTTGAAAACCGTAACATTTCTTAAACAAACTAGTAAATCACTTTACTTTATTTACAAATGTTACTCTATTAATATTCCAGCTATTGTTGCACTTAATAGATTTGCAATTGTGCCGGCTATTAAGGCTTTAAAACCCAATTTAGCTAGCATAGGTCGCTTACCAGGTGCTAATGATCCTATACCACCAAGTTGTATGCCAATTGAGGCAAAATTTGCAAAACCACAAAGCGCGTAGGTTGTTATTATTACACTTCTGGGATTAGTTAGTCCTCCGTTTGCTTTCAACTTACTTAAATCTATGTAAGCAATGAATTCATTTAATATTGATTTCTCACCTAATAACTGCCCAACAGTAAATATATCTGCGCCCCTAATTCCTATCAACCAACTAATCGGGGCAAATACCCAACCCAGCATATATTGTAGGCTAAGTCCTGTATATCTGCCGTTACTATTTGTCTTAATTACGTCGTTTAAACCTGTCCACTTACCTACTCCATTTACCATAATGAAGTTTAGCATAGCCATAAGGCTTATGAAAACCAGCAACATAGCCGCAACATTTACTGCAAGCCTTAATCCATCAGATGTTCCGTTAGCAATGGCGTCTAACACATTAGACCCGACTTTATCCCTACTGATATTTAGATTTTCTTGAAATTTTTCAGTTTCAGGTATTAAAAGTTTGGCAGCAAAAAAAGTCCCAGGAGCTGTCATTATGCTGGCACTAAGTAAGTGAGTAGCAAATATTTTTTGAGATTCAACATCTGCCCCACCTAAAAATCCAACATAAGCAGCCAATACCCCCCCACTAATGTGCGCCATACCCCCCGTCATTAGTGCCATTGTTTCACTCTTTGTCATACCCATTATATAGGGTTTAATAACTAGTGGTGCCTCTGTTTGCCCTACAAATATGTTAGCAGCACTTGCTAAGCTTTCAGCCCCGCTTAAATTCATTACTCGTTTCATAATCCAAGCAAAGCCGTAAACTATCTTTTGTAGGATGTTTAGGTAAAATAACAAGCTAGTTAAGGCAGAGAAAAATATAATAGTCGGCAGAACCTGTAGCACGAATATGTAACCAAACGAATCTGTCTTGTTAACTAAATCTCCAAATAGAAATCCTGAACCTGCACGAGTAAATTCTAAAACTGTAACAAAGGCTTTAGCTATATAGCTAAATATCTGCCTAAAAAATGGAATCCTAAGTACACAATAGGCAAATACAAATTGTAACACTAAGGCCTTAATTATCAATGACCAGTTTATATGTTTCTTGTTATTACTAAGTAGAAATGCAATTAATGTAAGTCCAGCTATTCCAATTAGTCCGTTTAATATTGGCGTAAAATTCATTATGTTATGTAAACATTTTATTAGAATTGATTCTGTAAAGTATTTCAGATAATCAAGACAAACTTTCCACAAAGTAAATTGATTTTAACACCTATTCATAACCGATTTGATAGACTTATTTTTGTATCAAACAGAAATTATGAATTACTGGCTATTAAAAACTGAAAAAGACACATATAGTTTCGATGATTTAGTAGGTGAGGGCGAGGGGACTTGGGATGGAGTACGTAATTATCAGGCTCGTAATAACCTCAGGGATATGAAATTAGGCGATCAAATATTTATATACCACAGTGTAAATGATAAAGAAATAGTAGGTCTTGCAGAGTTAACCCAAGAATCTTTTCCCGACCCAACTATTGATGATGACAGATGGTTGGCTATAAAACTTAAAGCAATAAGGCCACTTGAAAATCCTGTAAAATTAGCTAGTGTGAAATCTCATCCAGATTTGCAATCTTTGCTATTGGTTAATCATACCCGATTAAGCGTAATGCCCATTGATAAAAATTCTTACCATATAATTATGGAAATGTCTGAAAGCCCTAATGAAAATGCCAGATAATGCAACACCAATATTAGAAGGTAAAAATTTTGAAATTACCATCTCAAGATTATGTTATCAATTAATTGAGGTACACGGCAATTTTGAGAATACTATTCTTATAGGCTTGCAACCAAGAGGAATATATTTATGTGAAGCTCTAAAAGAAGCCTTACTTAGCCTTACTGGAATTAAAGTAAAAGAGGGGAAGATAGACCCTACCTTTTACAGAGATGATTTTAATAGACGAGAAAGTCCACTAATACCATCTGCAACAGAGATGTCGCACCAAATAGAAGGTAAAAATATCGTCATTATAGATGATGTGCTATATACTGGAAGGACCATAAGAGCAGGTATGGATGCCCTACTAGATTATGGTAGGCCAGCAACAGTACAGCTATTAACCCTAGTAGATAGAAACTATAGTAGGCAAGTACCTATACAGCCGGACTACAGGGGAATAATAGTTGATACTAGGGCACAAATGCGTGTAAAGGTAGAGTGGCAAGCTGCTGGGCACCCTGAAAATAAAGTTTGGTTATACTCAGAAAATAAATAGCTATAAATGTCTAAAGGATTAAGTGTAGAGCATCTATTGGGAATTAAATATCTAAATGTTGATGACATTGAATTGATATTTCAAACGGCTATTGAATTTAAGCAAGTCATAAATAGACCCATTAAGAAAGTACCCTCGCTAAGAGATATTACTATTGCAAATGTATTTTTCGAGAACAGTACTAGAACTAGGATCAGTTTTGAATTGGCTGAAAAAAGACTAGGCGCAGATGTCATAAATTTTAGCAGTAGTGGTAGCAGTGTAAGTAAGGGTGAAACCCTACTAGATACAGTCAATAATTTATTGGCAATGAAAGTGGATATGGTTGTAATGAGACACCCTAGCGCAGGGGCAGCCCATTTCCTAAGTAAACACATTCAAGCTAACATAATAAATGCAGGTGATGGAACACACGAGCATCCTACACAGGCATTACTTGATACCTATTCTATTCTAGAGCAGTTTGGTAACGTACAGGGGCTAAACGTTGCCATAATAGGTGACATATTGCACAGCAGAGTTGCGTTAAGCAATATATTTTGCCTAATAAAGATGGGGGCAAATGTAAAAGTTTGCGGACCTGCTACATTAATTCCACGGAACATTGAACAATTGGGTGTAAGTGTGTCTAATAGCATAGATGAAACCTTGCAATGGTGTGACGTAGCCAACATTTTACGCATTCAATTAGAACGTCAAGAAGGTGCTTACTTTCCTTCGTTGAGAGAATACGCAATCCACTTTGGTGTAAATGCAGAGCGTTTAGATAAACTCTCTAAGCAAATTACCATAATGCACCCTGGGCCAATAAATAGAGGGGTAGAGATAACTAGTGACGTAGCCGATAGTCACAACAGCATAATATTAGATCAAGTAGAAAATGGAGTAGCCGTAAGAATGGCAATACTTTACTTATTATCAGCCGGGAAATCATCAAACGATTAAAGCAAATCGCTTTTGCGCATTCCCAACTGCATTAGAAATGCGGATATAGCAAC
Organism: Bacteroidota bacterium; assembly: GCA_034440515.1. Taxonomy (GTDB): domain Bacteria; phylum Bacteroidota; class Bacteroidia; order CAILMK01; family CAILMK01; genus JAWXCF01. The sequence continues at coordinate 13,485 of JAWXCF010000040.1, read as the reverse complement.
TGAGCCAAAATACATAAGCGCGTAATAATAATCTGCAAAAATTATTTTGCCAATCATAAATAGTAAGCTATAGGTCATAACCACAGCACCAATCCACGCCATAAATTGAAAAGAAAGCGTATTTTTTGGTTTCTCTATTGCATTGGCAACGTATACGTTATTCCATTTGCCCAGAGGCTTAATTCTTAACACAAACTGTTTTAAAGTTTCATTTGATTCTGGTGGAGTTAGTGCAGTTACGGTCATCCATATTATCGAAGTAAATACCGTTGTAGATAATATCATTTCTACACTATTTCCCCAACCGGCTATGCTCAGCAATTGTTGCACAAATGCAGAGTCGTGAGCTGTGCTATTATTAAGTGCATAAAGCAAAAGATACCATATACCTGGCGCAATTACAGCACTTACTTCACTCCATACATTTATACGCCACCAGTACCATCTTAATATCAATACAGCACCTAAACCAGAGCCTAATTGCATTAATATAGTCCAAGCCTCACTAATGGAGTGAATTAAAGTTGTAGCATATAGTGCTATAAGCATAGCAATAATGGTATATATACGAGACATTAATACATAATGCTTTTCAGAATTTTTTACAGTTTTAAAACTTTCAGGTTTTCTAATGAAGAGTTTATAGAAATCATTGATTATATAGCTAGCACCCCAATTTAATTGAGAACTAACCGAACTCATATACGCTGCTAAAAAAGTGACTAACAACAGACCTCTTAATCCAGGCGGTAAGAAATCTCTCATTGCATATATATAACCAAATTTACTTTTGTCACCTGTTAATTCTGGGTATAATACGATGCTACATAAACCTACCATAATCCAAGGCCAAGGTCTAATACAATAGTTAGCTACTTGAAAAAATAGTGTTGCCCAGAAACTATGTTTCTCATTTTTTGCACTCATCATTCGCTGCGCTACGTAACCACCACCACCAGGTTCTGCACCAGGATACCAAGATGACCACCACTGAATACCGATAAAAGTAAAAAACGACAAGAATGTTATGGATAAGTTTTTACCGCTTGCACCTAACGATGTTTCACCACCTATACTTGGAAAAAAACGCAAACTTTCTGCTGGTAACTTTGCTTTCAATCCTGCTATTCCCCCTACTTCTTGTGAATTAACAACTAAAAATGCCAAAACGATACAACCCGTCATAGCAATTATAAATTGAATAAAGTCAGTAACTGCAACACCCCATAATCCTGATATAGAGCTATAAACTGCTGTTATTAGCATTGCGGCAGCAACATAATAAAGTGCTTGATCATCACCAACATCAAAGAAACCTTTTAATATGGTTACAAGGGCTACATTTACCCAACCGAGGATGATGCTATTTATAAAAATACCTAGATAGATTGACTTAAAGCCACGTAACGCCCGAGCAGCTAGGCCAGAATATCTGATATTGATAAACTCTACATCGCTAAATATTTCTGCCCGACGCCAATATTTGGCGAAAAAGAAAACGGTTAGCATTCCACCAATCAGAAAATTCCACCACAGCCAATTACCAGCTATACCGTCTTTTACAACTATTTCGTTCACAGCTAATGGAGTATCAGCGGCAAATGTGGTAGCCACCATACTAAAACCCGCCACATACCAAGGTAATTGTCTTCCACTTAGGAAAAATTCTCCTAAACTCTCCCCTGCTCTATTGGCATATTTAATTCCAACTATAATAGATATTAGCATAAAAATGCCAATACATACCCAGTCTAACCAATTAAAAATGATAACTGAAAACATAATATTGCAAATAACTATAAAATTATTCTCAATATGATTAAATCTTACTATTAAGCTAAGTCTTTGTACAAAAGAGCGTCAAAAAACACTTTACCGTCAATATTTTTTAAACGAACATCGCAAGCACGTTCAGGGTGAGGCATCATACCTATCACATTACCTTGCTTATTACTAATGCCTGCTATATGATGTAAACTGCCATTTGCATTGTAATCTTCTGACACGCTGCCTGCTTCACTGCAATATTGAAATAATATTTGTTGATTATCTTGTAAAGATTTTAAGGTGTCTTCATCGGTAAAATATCTACCCTCTGCGTGGGCGATAGGTATTTTTAACACTTCTCCTTCGGTCATTCTTTTTCCAATTTCAGAAGAATTTGCAGCTACCCTAACGTAAACATTTTTACAAACAAACTTTTGATTTTCATTTCGCAACAATGCACCTGGCAATAGTCCCGCTTCAGTCAATATTTGGAATCCATTACAAATGCCTATTACAGTTCCACCTTTATTTGCGTGATCTATTACAGATTTCATCACTGTACTAAATCTGGCTATTGCTCCGGACCGTAAATAATCCCCGTAAGAGAATCCACCTGGAATAATGATGACTTCACAATCTTGCAAATCCTCGTGTTTGTGCCACAGACTTACAGCATCCACTCCATACAAATGTTGTAATACATATAATGCATCAGCATCGCAATTTGAGCCTGGGAATGTAACTACACCACATTTCATATTGCTGCAAAGTTAATACTGCAAAATATATAAGGGATTATATACCCTGTCTAATAGATTCTATTGGGTCTAATTTGGCTGCCTGATAGGCGGGAAATACCCCGCTGATTATACCGATTATAGAGCTGATGCCCACGCCCATAGCAATGTTTTTACCAGTCAATATTAATGGTAAACCCATTAATGATGATAATACTTTAGTTAATATAAAGATTAAAAATAAACCCAATAAGCCACCTAAAATGCTAAGTAAAACAGCCTCAGCTAAAAATTGCACCATAATAACGTAATTTTTGGCTCCTAATGATTTTTGAATTCCAATAATATTAGTACGTTCCTTTACTGATACGAACATTATGTTAGCTATTCCAAATCCTCCAACCAATATTGAGAATCCAGCTATAACCCACCCGTATGTATTCAATTGGTCAAAGAATGATGATAAAAAAGTTTGAAACATAGTAATTCTATTCATCGCAAAATTGTCCTCATCTCTAGGTCTCAACTTCCTAATAGAACGCATATTACCCCTAATATCTTCCTCAAGACCCTCTGAGCTTACTTCTAAAATGCCCTTAACGAAGATAGTAGGATTATAGTCAGACTGATTAATGTTTACAATAGATCTGGCAAGGTTTAGGGGAATGATAGCCATTTTATCTGCATCGCCACCAATACCCAAAGCTTTACCCTCTTTAGACAAAACGCCGACTACTTTTAGCTTTCTACCAAATGCACGAACTTCTTGACCTATTGCTTTAACTGGAGATTTAAATAATGTTGTTGCTAAATCATTTCCTATAATGATGACAGGTTGACCAGATTCACATTCGGTTTGGGTGTAATATCTTCCTGTTTGAAATTTTAAATCAATTATTTGAAAGTAGTTATATTCAACTGCTCTAACTAATATGCCCTCTAAAGAATTGGTCTCAGAAGTAAGCTTTACATTATTGATAAAACTTGAAAAATTAATCACTTCTGCCTTTTTTGACTTTTTACTTAAAATGATTGCCTCTTCATATTTCATATCAGGTCGGCTTTGATATTTCCAAAATGGATAGTCACTTTTAAATTCCCAAGGATACTTCTGCAACAAAATAATGTTATTCCCAAATCTGTTAAAAGACTCATTAACAGATATTTGAATACTATCAACAAAAGTAAATATGCCAATAATGCAGAATACACCAATAGCTATACCTAATAATGACAGTAAAGTTCGCAATAAATTTGCCCTGACACTGTGTAGTGCAAATGCTAAACTCTCAACTATAGATATAACAAGGGCTTTCATATAAAACTTAGTGACATAAATAGCAAAATGTATATTTTGTATTATTTTTGCACCCTTTTAGTACAAAGTTAGTTATTATGAAGTTATCTGAATTTACGTTTGAGTTGCCTGATGAACTTATAGCTAGTGAACCAGCTGATTATAGGGATGAATCGCGCCTAATGGTAGTCCATAGGAAAACGGGTGAAATAGAGCATAAATTCTTTAAAGATGTCGTTAATTACTTTGATACTGGGGACGTTATCATCTTAAATGATACGAAAGTATTCCCGGCTAGACTATACGGTAAGAAAGAAAAAACTGGTGCCAAAATTGAAGTTTTTTTACTTAGACAATTAAATAAAGAACAAAGACTTTGGGACGTTTTGGTTGATCCTGCAAGAAAAATTAGAGTTGGAAATAAACTATTTTTTGGCGAAGATGACGAAAATGACTTGTTGGTTGCAGAAGTAATTGACAATACAACCAGTAGAGGCAGAACCATTAGGTTTTTAACTGATACTACTGAAGATGGCTTTTATGACTTGTTACATCAATTGGGTGAAACACCTATACCTAGGTATATGAATCGTAAGGCTACTGAAGAAGATTTCAATAATTATCAAACCATATATGCTAAAAATAAAGGGGCAGTCGCAGTTCCAGCAGCAGGTTTACACTTTTCTAGAGAAGTAATGAAATGGTTTGAAATAAAAGGTGTGAAAATAGCTGAAGTTACCTTACATTTAGGTCTTGGAAACCTTAAGAAAATAGAGGTTGAAGACTTAAGTAAACATAAAATGGAATCCGAAAACTACATAATTCCAGTAGAGTCAGTTGCCATAGTGAATAATGCCAAACTTGAGCGTAAAAGAATATGTTGTGTAGGTAATTCTACTTTGAGGGCCATTGAGTCATCAGTCTCAGCTAACAACAAATTAAAGGCAGGAGAAGGTTGGACCGAGAAATTTGTTTTCCCCCCTTACGACTTTCATATTCAAAATTGTATGATTACCAATTTTCACGCTCCAAAATCAACCTTTTTTATATCTACTGCAACATTTGCTGGTACTGAAAATATTAAGAAAGCATATGAGATAGCAATAGCGGAAAAATATCGTTTCCTAGATTATGGTGACGCTATGTTAATTATATAATTAGCTAGCTATTAAAATGCTATTTGCAATAATAGTTGCAGCAGGGAAAGGCTCAAGATTGGGTACGGAAATACCTAAGCAATTTTTATTGTTAAACAACAAACCAGTCTTAGAATATTCTATCGACTCGTTTATAGCATTTGACCAAGAAATTAAAATAATTGTCATACTTGCAGATGAATATTATAACGCTTGGTCTAAATATTTAATTAAATATAAACAAGTTATTTGTGCGCTGGGGGGAAGCGAGCGTTACATCAGCGTGCAAAATGGTGTAAAACTATTACATAGTTATGATGCTAACGCTGATGACGTTGTAATGATACACGATGCAGCCAGACCTTTTCTAGAGCTTGGACTCATCTTTAACTTGTATCAAGAAAGCAAAAAAAAAGGAAATGCATCGCCATTTACAGTTCCTAAATCTAGTGTTAGGCAATTAAAAATAGACGGAGGAAATAAGCATATAAATAGAAACGAAATTGTAATAGTACAAACTCCACAGTGCTTTCAATACCAATTCGTACAATCTGCCTATACTTCTAATACTGAAATAGAATTAACTGACGATGCGGCGCTAATAGAAAAGCAAGGAATTGAAATAAATCTAATACCTGGCAATGAACAATTATTTAAAATAACTACCAAACTAGACTTGCAGTTAGCTGAAATTATAGCAAAACAGTGGAAAAACTCAAAATTTGAGGAAAACAATTGCAATCAATTGTAAATCAACAAAAATATTATTCGTATCTTTGCACGCTCATATCCTGAAAAAAGGAGGACATCGTGAATGACTAATAATCAAGAAGAAAAAGACCTGTTGAATGAGCAAGACGCTCAAGTCGCAGAAAACGCACCTGTTACTGAGGTAACAGAAGTTCCTACAAGTGAGCTTGTAGAAGAAACTACTGAAACTACAAAAACTAGTTTCGCAAATGCCAACCAATCTTTAGAAGATTTTGACTGGGATAATATGGATAACTCCAATACCTTCAGTAACAAAAACATTTCTAAAGAAGTTGAAGACCAATACGCAAGTACGTTTAATGACATTCAAGAAAAAGAAGTTATTAAAGGAATCGTAGCAGGTATAACTGACAAAGATGTCGTTATTAACCTTGGTTTTAAGTCTGACGGACTAATCCCATTATCTGAATTTAGAAACTCGCCCGATTTAAAAGTTGGTGATGAAGTTGAGGTAATTGTAGAAAACAAAGAAGACAAAAACGGTCAAATTGTTATCTCACACAAAAAAGCTCTCGCTGAAGGTGCTTGGGGTAAAATTGTGGCTGCCTATGAGAATCAAGAAATCGTTAACGGGTACATTAAGGACAGAACTAAAGGTGGTATGATAGTAGAGTTGTTTACTCTAGACGCATTCTTACCAGGTTCTCAATTAGATGTGAAACCTATTAAAGATTACGATATATATGTAGGTACCAGAATGGATTTAAAAGTCGTTAAAATTAACGAAGTATATAGAAACATTGTAGTATCACACAAAGCCATAATAGAAAGCGACCTTGAGGCACAAAAAGTAGAGATACTTGGCAGGTTAGAGAAAGGTCAAGTACTAGAAGGTATAGTTAAAAACTTAACAACCTTCGGTGTATTCGTTGACTTAGGTGGTGTTGATGGTCTAATCCACATTACAGATGTAAGTTGGGGCAGAATTAACCACCCAGAGGAAGTTCTACAATTGGGTGAGAAAATAAACGTCGTAGTATTAGACTATGATGAGGATAAGAAAAGAATTTCTCTAGGTATGAAGCAATTAACTGCTCACCCTTGGGATACTTTACCAGAAGAAATTGTAGAAGGTTCTGAAGTATTAGGTAAAGTAGTTAACTTAGAAGATTACGGAGCTTTCGTAGAAATATTCCCTGGTGTAGAGGGCTTGGTACACGTCTCAGAAATGTCTTGGAGTACACACCTTAAGTCACCATCAGAATACGTTAAAGTTGGCGACGAAGTGAAAGCTAAGGTATTAACCATAGATAGAGAAGATCGCAAACTTTCATTAGGTCTAAAACAATTAAACGACGACCCTTGGTCTAACATTGAGGAAAAATTCCCTGTTGGTAGCAAGCATAGTTCAATTGTTCGTAGTCTTACCAATTTCGGATTGTTCGTTGAACTAACTGAAGGTATAGATGGCTTAGTTCACATCAGTGACCTAAGTTGGACTCGCAAATTTGCACACCCAGCAGAATTTATCAAAGTAGGAGAAGCATTAGACGTATTGGTACTAGGTATCGATATGGAAAATAGAAGACTTAGCCTAGGTCACAAACAACTAGAAGAAGATCCTTGGGATACTTTTGAAAGTATTTTCATTATGGGTTCAGTGCACCAAGGTGTAATCAACACAATTGATGAAAAAGGTGCTTTAATCACAATGCCTTATGGTGTTGAGGCTTTCGCTCCTAAAAAATACCTAGCACTTGAAGATAAGGGTAAAATTAAACCTGAAGATACGCTTGAATTTAAAGTACTTGAATTCGACAAAGGAAGCCGTAAAATCATAGTTTCACATTCTGATGTGTGGAAAAATGAAGGTACAATGGCAGATCTTGATGCATCTAAGGAAAAAGCAAAAAAAACTGAGGCTAAAAAAGCTGTAAAAAGTTCTGAAAAATCAACTTTAGCTGACGAACTTGACATCTTGCAACAATTGAAAAATCAAATGGAGGAGCAAGACAAGGTAAAACAAAAAGTTGCAATAGCTGAAATGGATGCAAAACAAGCAGCAAAGGATAAAACCGATGACGCTGATACATCTGCTACTGATATTGAATCTACTCCAACAGAACAAGCAACTGCCGAAACTGAAGTAGACGAAACTCCAACAGAACAAGCAACTGCCGAAACCGAAGTAGTGGAAACAACTACAGAAAAAGCAACTGCTGAAACTGAAGTAGAGGAAACAACTACAGAGGAAACTCCAACAGAACAAGCAACTGCCGAAACCGAAGTAGAGGAAACTCCAACAGAACAAGCAACTGCAGAAACTGAAGTAAATGAAACTCCTACAGATGAAGCTACTGCTGAAACTGAGGTAGAGGAAACTACTACAGAAGAAGCAATTGCTGAAACTGATGTAGAGGAAACTACTACACCTGAAGCTACTGCCGAAACTGAAGTAGAGGAAACCCCTACAGAGGAAACTCCAACAGAAGAAGCAGATACTGATAAAGAAGAAGAGAAAGCATAGTTTTCTTTCCTATATAAATAAAAGCCCTATTAGAATACTCCAATAGGGTTTTTATTATTTAATACCCATACAGGATCATAAGGATTAGCTTCTTTAAGTTTATACTTAGTTCTATGCCTTAATTGAAAGTGGGCACTTAATTCTATTGTGTGTAAATTATGATTTAAAGTAATATTGGGCGACTTGAAGTTATAATATCTGTATCCTATTGTCATATAATCTTGTGACGAATTGAACAAACCAATATCAAATCCATAAGAAAATTGTCGCTCAGAAAAGAAATAACTGCGACTTTCATTAAACCCAAATACCTTGCTTTTGGAAATTAACAAATCTTCCTTATTTACAGTGAATGAGCTATTATTTATTTTATAGCACCAATTTAGTCCAGTACCATATACAAATGATAGTTTAAAATACTTTTTTTTAATAACCGTATAGCCCAAAGCTGTCACTGCATTTACATAATTACATTCTCGACCTAAATAATCGATAGACTTTAAATTGCCATTCTTGTCGTTAATTACTCCGAAATTAGACTGTTTAGTAATGTAACCTATTGCAACATTTTGGATGCCCCCATTAATAAAATATTTCTTATATTGATATTGAATATGCGCTGCTAGTAAAGAGTTTAGTTTAAAACTTGTGGATACGTTTTGTATTTGGTAATTACTCGGCATTACTATTCCTATGTTAGTATTAAACTCTAACCTACTACTACTATCTTGCCCATTTAATAATACAGAAAGGAAAGTGCAGAATAAAATGAGACCTATTTTGATGCAAATTTTCAAGTGGATATTTAGAATTAAATACATAGGCAAAAAAATAGCCTGAACTTGTTAAGTTCAGGCTATATACTAAAAAAATATTTAAAAAATTATTTTGTTACAACTAAACGTTTTGTAGCGGTCATATTTCCAGCATTAACCTCTACCATATATACGCCACTTGGTACATTTGCTAGATCTAGTTTGAAACTATAGTCACCAGATAACATTTGTGAATTACCTACCGTTTGTATAGCCTTACCAGTCAGGTCTAATACTCTCACAGTAGCAAGGGTTGGTTTAGCAAAGTTTACATTTACGTAAGCAATATTTTCTGCTGGATTTGGATATAATTCATTGATGTTAAACAAGTTATTTGCAACTTTACCTACTGATGCATTATAAAGACCAATTCTGTTTTGAAGAATATCTGTCACTGGAAACTTGTCAAATAAGATTTGATTTCTTTGTAGTTCTTGTGAATTGTTAACCAAATAGATGCCTGGCAATTCGTCACGCATCCAAGACATATACAGATTGTTATCTGCGTCTCTAACTACTGATGCAAATACATTCTCTAATCCTTCTGTTGGTGTTAAATCTTGTGGACTTGACCAAGTACTACCTCCATCTATTGAGGCACAAACGTATACGTGTCTGTACTTTAATTGATCAGGATTTGCATCTATTTCGTGTGGAGCTGAATAGATAGCATATAAATTTCCTTGTGCATCTACTGCACCCATTGGGAAAGTACACAAATTGCTACCACCGTAACCAGCACCAGTATTAACACTGTTATTTCTATCAATAGATATTGTTCTATCGTTATCATAATCAATAACCCCACCTAATGTTATTTTAGTTTTCTCAACCTCGTCCCAGTGTACAATTCCTCCAATATTGTCAAAGAAAATGCTGTATGAACTATCACCCTCAATTTCATTTAGCAAACGTTGAGGAGAATAGAATACGTGCGCAACATTATTAGCATCAAGCATAACTGATGCTGTTCCGTCACTTGATAATGTTGTATCAAATGCTGCATCAACATTTGGAAAATATGGAGCATATTGGAATGAGTCAACAATTGTTTTTTTCCAAGTTTTTCCACTATCGTTAGACTTAAATAACATTAAGTCGTTGGCAATACCACCTACAACAATTGCTACAGTTGCACCACGTGCGTCTATAGAATAATTATCTGCAGTACCCCCTCCTACTCTACTAGAATCATATCCTGGTAGCAGAACGGCATCATCTACAAACTTTTGTGTTGTTACATCATATCTGTAGTAAACCATTGGTGTACGAATAGATCTGATGACTCTAGAATCTGTATAGCAACCAATTGCGTGAATATATTTACCTGTAGCTGCCGTTCTTATCCAAAGTGGACCTCTAGGTTTATCCTTTTCAAATAAAACTGAAAAATTAGATTGACCTATCGCACTGTTGCTCAACCAATATTGGCCACCGCTTAATATTCCATCGCCTGATGCGTAGTGTGATACCAAATATTCTTTAGTAGTTCCACCAGTTGTCACATCAACAATGTTAGGCCAACCTGCACGTTCAGTTTCTAATCTATTTATATTGTAAGCTGACCAGCTGGTACCGTTATAGTAACTATACGCTGACCCTCTATCTGGAAATGCTTTATCCGTATTTTGAGAACTGGTCCATACTAGTGAAAAGTTACCATTTGGGTGTCTAACCAACCTGCGAGGTACTGAATTATTCGTTTGTAAATCATAGTAAGTATATCCTACTATAGTTACAGCTGTGTCATACCTACGTGGTTTTACTGAGGGTCTGATTTTCATACCTACTACCCCATTATTTTTATCGCTAGTAACACTACTTTTCAATTGTGGCGATTTAGATACAGATTCTGGTACCTCAGCTTTGTACTTATTCTGGGCCTGAATTGCCAACGGCAATAGGCATATTCCCAGTAAAAATTTCTTCATAGTTAATTATATTTGAAGTATTGTGTCAATTTACAAACTTAAGCAAAACAAATTACATTGCTTGTAGAAAGAATGCTACTGTTCTATAATTTATTTCCGATATTTGACTAAATATTTAGAACTTATAATAGAAATATATCACATTCAAATATCTGATTTTTAAATCAATGCAAAAAATAGAAACAGATTTTAAAGATGTTTTCATAATTAAGAGAGAAATTTTTCACGATGAAAGGGGATTTTTTTTCGAAAATTTCAATTCGTCTAAATTTCAAGTATTAAAATTAATTGACAACTATAATCAAGATAATATATCCCTATCTAAACTAGGTACACTTAGAGGACTTCATTATCAACTGCCACCATTTTCTCAAACTAAATATATAACCGTACTAAAAGGCGAAGTATATGATGTAGTGGTCGACATACAAAAAGATAGTGATAGTTTTGGTGAATTCAGAAGTTTTAGATTGTCAGCTGATAATGGAGACTCACTATATGTTGGGTCCGGCTATGCACACGGCTTTTTAGCATTAACAGATGATGTATTGTTTCAATACAAAGTAAATGGACCTTATAATAAATCTTCTGAAAGAGGGATTATATATAGCGATGAAAATCTTAATATTGACTGGCCAATACAAGATTTAGAATTGTCAGTATCAGCCAAAGATTTATTATTACCCACGTGGGGCCAAATATTTAGGTAATTAAGTTTGATTAATAAAATTTAATATGTCAGAAAGAACAGAACAGCTAATTGAATTATTAAAAGATAAGTATCAAAGAGATAATCAAGCATTTGAGGCATATTTAGAGGGATTGGTCTATAATAAGTATGTCCATTATTGGGATTATATTGGTCTTGATGCACTCCTAAATTTACAAAATACAAGGACAGACATTCCTGATGAAATGATATTCATTATTTATCATCAAATAACAGAATTGTATTTCAAGTTGAGTCTGTGGGAGCTAGCCCAAGTAAAAAAAGAGTTTGAAGAAGGAATACACTCTAAACTTAAAATGAGGGTTGATCGTATAAATGCCTACTTCCAAAATTTAATTGCCAGCTTTGAAATAATGATACAAGGTATGGAGCAGGAACAGTTCTTGAAATTCCGAATGTCCTTGTTACCTGCTTCAGGTTTTCAATCAGCACAATATAGAATGATAGAGTTAGCGTGTACTCCTGTCGCTAACTTAGTTCAGCGTGAGCAAAGGGAATCTCTAAAAAATGTTGATTTTGATCAACAATATGCTGCTATTTATTGGCGTTGGGGCGCTACACAACAAAGTGACGGTAGCAAAACATTGACTCTAAATAATTTTGAATCAAAGTATGACAAAATGCTTAAAGATTATGCCTTAGCTCTTAGCGGTAAAACCATATCGGAAATATCCACTTCATTGGCTGGGCAAAATTTACTTGATACAGATTTAAAAGCTTCACTTAGAGAATTAGATGCTTGTATAAATGTAAAGTGGCCGCTAATGCATTATAAGAGTGCAGTTAGATATTTAAAATCTAATGATGAAGATGTTGCTGCTACTGGAGGAACTAATTGGCAGCAGTATTTACCCCCAAGACATCAACTTAGAATCTTTTTCCCAAATTTATTTACAGAAGATGAGATTATAAATTGGGGTACTTCTACTATAAATTAATTATAAGGCTAATCTCTTTATTATTATATACCATAACCTGACCTGTAGTTACATTTTTTATCACTACCCTACCTAGCTCGTCTATATCTGTAATTACACCACAAAGTATAGAATCACTTATGTTGTCCTCATACAAAAACATCTCATTCACTCCCATTAGCTTAGACATATATTTTATCTTTAGGTCAGAATAATTTGGTGTAGCTAACATTTGGTCAAAATAAGGCAATAATGTTTCAATAAATTTCTGCTTAAGAGTATTTAAGTCTAATTTCTCATTCAATATTAAGGCTATTGAAGTTACGTTAGGTAAATCAAAATTTCTTTGATTACAATTAAGTCCAATTCCTATAATAGAAGACTCAATATGATGACCTACAAAGGAATTTTCTATTAAAATGCCACATATTTTTTTATTGTTCACATAGATATCATTTGGCCATTTAATCTTGACATCTTTATCCACTCCCAATATTTCTAATAAGAATTGATGTATTCCAAGACAAGTTAACATAGTTAATGTTACTTGTTTGCTAATTAGTAGATTAGAAAAACTTAAGAAACAAGATGTTAAAATATTCTCACCATACGCACTTATCCAAGTATTACCTAGTTGCCCCTTACCTTTAGTTTGTTCATTTGCAAATACAAAGCTCTTATTAGCCACTAACTCATTAAGGGTTAATTGCTTTAAATAATCATTGGTGCTATTGACTGTATCTAGTTGCAGATATTTTATTTTCATAGTTTAGGTTGTTTATAAATCAACTCAATTATACTGACAAATTTCTTAATTAAATAATAGCCTTTAGAAAAAATAATTTAAAGATATTACTTAATTTTATATTGTTTTAAAAGTTAATTTTTCTCTCAACCTAGTATTCATTTTTTTATTT
>JAWXCF010000039.1:0-45914 GCA_034440515.1 Bacteroidota bacterium | reverse complement strand
CACCTGGCTTTATATCAAAGCCTGCGGCTGTCAGCTGGGTACGAAACCATTCCGTGTGCTGTTCCAGTTTATCTCTTAATTCTGTTGTTTCACTTATTTTGTCTAATACTGCTATGCTTGCACCTACTATTGCCGGCGCTAATGAATTGCTGAATAAGTATGGGCGACTTCGTTGACGAAGCATTTCAATTATCTCTTTGCGACCCGTAGTATATCCACCCATTGCACCACCTAGGGCTTTGCCCAGCGTTCCTGTAATGATATCTACCCTACCTAATACACCACAATGTTCGATAGAACCTTTGCCCTTAGCACCCATAAATCCTGCCGCGTGGCACTCATCTACCATTACTAATGCATTATACTGATCTGCAAGGTTGCATATTTGGTCTAGTAGCGCAATACTACCGTCCATACTAAACACGCCATCAGTTACTATGATTCTACTTCGAGCATCTTGACTATCAATTAAGCATTGCTCTAATTCAGTCATATTGTTGTTCGAATATCGGAATCGTTTTGCCTTACATAGTCGTACCCCATCTATGATGCTGGCGTGATTTAATGAATCGCTTATAATGGCGTCTTCATCATTAAACAATGGTTCAAATACTCCACCGTTTGCATCAAAGCAAGCAGCATATAGTATCGTGTCGTCCGTTTCGTGAAACTGGGCTAACTTTTCTTCTAGTTGTTTATGTAAGTCTTGAGTACCACATATAAATCGTACACTACTCATACCATAGCCGTGGGTATCTATGGCGTGTTTTGCTGCTGCTATTATATCTGCATCACTACTTAGCCCCAAGTAGTTATTGGCACAAAAGTTCAGTACTTTTTGGCCGTCCGCTAAAGTTATTTCTGCGCCTTGATCGCTTGCTATAATGCGTTCTTTTTTCAACAAGCCTGCAGAAGTTGTTTCTTGTAATTCGTCTAGAAGTCTATTATGAATTGTGTACATAGTGTAGTTGCTATAATTTGTGTTGATTAAGCTAAGATGTAAGCAAAGCTAACTATGATAGACAAAATAATGTAAAGCTAAAAGTCATAGTTTTAGCCTAGATTATCTGATATTAATTCAGGCTCTCTATCTAGGGTAAAGCTAAACAAACTGCCGACACTCTCTCTACTTGTCACATATATTCTTTGTTTGTGTGCCTCAATAAAGTGCTTAACTATAGCCAAACCTAAGCCTGTACTGGGTTGACTACGGGAACGACTCTTGTCCACTCTATAAAATCGTTCAAATATGCGGGGCAAGTGTTCTTCTGCTATACCTTCTCCATTATCACTCACCTCTACAGTTATCTGCCTGTGGGCTAAGTCTTGTTGTATGTTTAGCGATGTAAGCCCAGCTTCTCTACCATATTTTATACTGTTGCCCACTAGGTTGATTAGCACTTGCCTTATCTTGGTTCTGTCTGCCAATACCATTACCGGTGGGTCTTTCTCAAATCGGCAATTCAAGTGAATATTCTTAACCCGAGCTGATAGTTCTAACAATTCTGTCACCTCACTTATCAAGTCTTTAATGTTAAACTCAGACTTTTCCAGTTTCAATTCACCTGCTTCTATTCGAGTTATGGTCACTAGATCTTCTACCAAGCTGCTAAGTAAGTCAGCGTGTTTTGCAGCCTTTTGCAGAAACTTAGTGCTAACCTCTTCGTCTTCTAAAGCACCCTCTAAAAGCGTATGTAAATAACCCTGAATGTTGAAAATGGGGCTACGTAACTCGTGGGCTACGTCACCCAGAAATTCTTTGCGAAGTCGTTCTAGTTCTTTCAGATTATCTATCTCTATGGCTTTGTCTCTTAGTAATTTTCTAACGCTCAAATTCAGCTTATCTAGCACACTGGCTGGCGTGCTTTGCATTTTACTTTTAAAGCGTTCGTTTTTGATACTATCAATTATCTGACTATTTATTTTCTCTATTCTATTAAAGAAAAACTTACCAGTCAAATAGCTAGAAATGCTTAGTGTAATGAGAAAGATAATAAGCAACAGCACAACCCGCAACCACCAAGGCATAGGGACCCAAAGTAGAGCCACAATGCTGACCAACGTAGGCAAGGCAGTAATATACAGCGATAATTCCCACTGGGTTACATCACGCATTACAATTCAAATTTGTAACCGATCCCTTTTACTGTTTTGATGCTGTTAGGATTGATTTTCTCTCTAATTTTTCTAATGTGTACATCTACTGTTCTATCGCCTACATATACGTCATTACCCCATATTTGCTCTAGAATTTTCTCTCTGCCAAATACTTTACCTGGTTGACTAGCCAACATAAATAGCAATTCAAATTCCTTTCTGGCAAAGTGGATGTGCTCATTTTTATACTTAACTGTGTAGCTGGTTCTATCTATATATAGTTCGTCTAACTCCAGTTGAGGACTTTCCTCTGTATCTTTCTTACGCTTCAATTTTGCCTTAATTCTAGACAATAGCGCACCTGGCTTTATTGGTTTAGTCAAGTAGTCGTCTGCCCCTGCACTGAAACCAGCTATTTCTGAGTATTCCTCTAGCCTAGCTGTTAAGAAAATGATGAGAACATCTTCCATACTTGGGTCTTTTCTCAACTCTTGACAAGTCTGAATGCCATCCATTTCGGGCATCATCACATCTAAAATGATAAGATCAGGTTTAAACTTTTGGGCCTCTATTATGGCTTGTTTCCCGTTTAATGCCTCGGCTACTTCATAGCCATCTTTTTTTAGGTTGTAACTTAAAAATTCTAAAATATCTGGATCATCATCTACAACCAGAATTCGGTTAGCCGTACTCATATTCAATTATTGGGAATTTAGCTTCCTTTTGCAAAAATCAATGAAATGAAACGATAAATTGTTACTTTGCTATTTTACCTTTATGTTAACAAACTAAAATTGTCCAAATATTTGGTATTATTTTATGTTTCTCCTTAGGTCATTTTCATAAACACTTATAAAACTAAGGCTTTAGTTTATCTTTTAAGTATTTACCTGTATGGCTGTCTTTTATTTTAAGTAACCCCTCTGGCACACCTTGATATACTAAGTTTCCCCCTTCATCGCCAGCCTCTGGACCCAAGTCAACCAACCAATCTGCTGTTTTGATAACATCTAGATTGTGTTCAATTATAATTACGGTATGCCCATTATCTATCAATGCATACATACTTTCCATTAAAGTATTAATGTCGTGAAAATGCAAACCTGTAGTCGGCTCATCAAATATAAATAAGATGGGTTCTGGGTTATTTATCTTTTGCAAATACACGGCTAGTTTTATTCTCTGTGCCTCACCTCCGCTAAGGTGAATGCTAGGTTGACCCAAATGTAGATAGCCTAGCCCTACTTTTTGTAGAGGCATTATGTTGCTTATTATATCCTTATGCTCTGCAAAGAACGTTATTGCTTCTGCTACAGTTAGTTTCAATACATCTGCTATATTTAGATTTTGGTATTTAACCTCAAGTACTTCTGACTTATACCTAGCACCGTTACAATTTTCGCATATCATTTCTACGTCAGCCATAAACTGCATTTCTATTGTCTGGATTCCTTCCCCCTTACACACGTCACACCTACCCCCATCTACGTTAAAGCTAAAGTAAGCTGGTGTAAAGCCTCGTTGTTTGGAACTGGGCTGTTTGCTATACAAATCTCTGATGGCGTCAAATGCTTTCATATAGGTTACGGGGTTGCTCCTACTAGATTTACCAATTGGGTCTTGATCTATAAATTCCATTTTGATAACTTTCTTATAGCTACCTGATAATTTACTGGCTACTACCTGTGGGTTTCGTTTTTCTATTGCGTCTCTCATCAGTGGCATTACAACTTCCTTCATTAGGCTGCTTTTGCCACTGCCACTTACCCCCGTCACCACGCTAATGCAGTTAAGTGGAAACTTTACGTCAAATCCTTTTAAGTTATTTTTATCACAATTTTTAAATTCTATAAAATTTAAAGCCGGTCTTCTTTTTTCAGGTATGGCAACAGACATAGCACCCGTTAGGTATTGGGCAGTCAGGTTATCTTTATCTGCCAATAGTTGCTCTAAATTCCCCTGAAATGTTAAATGTCCACCAAGCGTCCCTGCACCTGGACCTATATCTACTACTTCATCTGCTTGACGCATTACATCTTCGTCGTGTTCAACTACCAATACTGTATTTCCAAGCCTCTGTAGTCTGCGTAGAACGGTAATCAGCTTTTCAGTATCTCTACTGTGTAGCCCGATACTTGGTTCGTCCAATATATACAGTGCACCTGTCAGGTTGCTGCCTAGGCTGGTAACTATTTGTATTCTTTGGCTTTCACCGCCACTGAGTGTTCTAGCAGCCCTGTTTAGACTTAGGTAACCTAGACCTACATCTATTAGAAATGTTAGTCTATTGTCTATTTCAGTTAATATTCTTTGTGCTATGGCATAGTCTGTATCTGATAATTTTGGCTTTAATTCATCAAACCAATTTTTCAACTCATTACATTGCACATCTACCAAATCTGATATTGACTTACTGGCAATCTTTACGTAACTGGCCTCTATTCTTAATCTTGTACCCTCGCAATCCATACATTTAGTCTTGCCTTTATACCTTGCTAACAGCACTCGATACTGTATCTTGTA
Organism: Bacteroidota bacterium; assembly: GCA_034440515.1. GTDB lineage: Bacteria > Bacteroidota > Bacteroidia > CAILMK01 > CAILMK01 > JAWXCF01. The sequence goes on along the minus strand of JAWXCF010000039.1, from coordinate 41,294 downwards.
GGTCTTAGATTCTAGATATGCAAAAAACTGCTTTATAGCTGGGCAACCTCTTTTACCATTCCACAGCCACAGACGTTCCTCTTTACTTAACTCATTATATGGTCTATGAATTGGGAAACCTAGTGGTGAAGCCTTGCTAATAAATTCTTCCTTATACTCATTCATAGACTCTCCACGCCAGGCGGCAACAGCTCCGTCATATACACTAATGTTTTTATCGGGTATTACCTTATCTTCATCTATACCTATTACACTACCAAAGCCTTCACATACTTTGCACGCACCGTAAGGATTGTTAAATGTAAATAAATTTACTGTTGGCTGCAGAAATTCAATGCCGTCTTTCTCAAACTTATCGCTAAACAGTAATTTGGGTGTCAACTCATTGTCTAGGTTTATAACAACACAATTGCCCATTCCTTCAAAAAATGCAGTTTGCACACTATCAGCCATTCTGCTGGCTATTTCCTCATTATCTGGCTCAATGCTTAGCCTGTCTATTAATAAGTAAGCGGCATCTAATAATTTGTCAGTCTTTTTTATGGTTAATTTCTCATCAGCAATATCGTTCCAAGTTTCGCCACCATTTATAAATGCTAAAATGTCTTCAATAAATGTAACTCTCTGATTAAAATATAGTCTATTAAATCCCTTTTGTAAAATGATATTTAACTCTTCCGGCCAACTTCTTTCTGCATTCCTGACTATTGCAGTAGCAATAATTACTTTATTTCCGGTTGGTAATGTCAATAGTTCCCTAACTACACTGTCAATCGTGTCACGTTGTACCAATTCACCACTCTCTGGACTGTAGGTTTTACCTATGCGTGCATATAGCAACCTTAAGTAATCGTATATTTCTGTGGCTGTACCTACGGTAGATCTAGGATTGTTGGTGTTTACCTTCTGCTGTATGGCTACAGCAGGGCTTAATCCCCTTATATAATCGACAGCAGGTTTGTTTATTTTCCCCATAAACTGTCGTACGTATGCACTTAGGCTCTCTACGTATCTACGTTGACCCTCAGCATATAATGTGTCGAATGCTAAGGAACTTTTACCACTACCACTTACCCCCGTTATTACCGTAAGCTTTTGTTGTGGTATGGCCAAGGAAATGCCTTTTAGGTTATTTTGTCTTGCATTTTTAATGATTAAAAACGATTTGTGGTCTAAGCTCTCTATATCAGTTATGGGCATACCTATCAATCAACAAAAAATTGTGGAAAAGTTTGGAAATAAGTTTATAAAATATTATTTTAGTGGAATATTTAATCAGCAATACTACGCTGTCTAAATATCTATTACAATATTAACATTTTACTTAGCCTATAAGTTATAGCTTTACTTCACTGATTTATAATTACTACTACAACGCCACAACTATGCGCAAACCAATTATTAGTGATGAGGAGCTGATTAATCAATACCTACAGGGTAATGAAGCCTGCCTCCGTATGCTATTTCAACGGCATAAGAATAAGATTTACACGGCTATTTTCCTATTAGTGAAAGATTCTGATTTAGCTGAGGATATCTTTCAAGATACCTTTGTAAAGGTTATTTTAACCCTGAAAAAAGGTAACTATCAGGAAGAGGGGAAATTTATTCCTTGGATAATGCGTATCGCCAGAAACTTGGTAATTGACCATTTCCGCAAGTCAAATAAAATACCAATAGTTACAGACAGTGATGGCAACGACATTTTAGACAGCATTTCTATTGCAGATGAAAATAGAGAAGACCAGTTAGTTAAGGAACAAACTGAGGAACGTGTCAGACAAATGATACAACAGTTACCAGAGGAGCAGAAGGAAGTACTAATATTGAGGCATTATGCAAACCTTAGTTTTAAGGAAATAGCTGAGCTTACAGATGTTAGCATCAATACAGCACTAGGCAGAATGAGATATGCATTAACTAATATGCGCAAATTGATGGTGGCCCATCAAATTTCATTTTAGTTACAGTAGCTATCTTAAAATTCGGAAAACAAGTAACATCTATCTCATACTAAAGCCTAGATATAAAGTCGGGGGCTTTTATTGTAAGGAATATGATGAAAAAATATTCTATTCATCTAATCCATTTATAACAAGTAATACACAAATATTCGATTGATTTATTAATATCTAGACTACGTATTTAGTTTACAAAATGGTAAGGTTATTCGAAGAAGTGGCGAATTTTATGAATTTAGATTAAAATTTCACAGCAAAAGCTACCATAACTTAGGCTAGGTTAATTTCTATTACTGTGCCTATTCCAAATTTCTGATTGATTAAATCTATCAGTACATTTTTGTTATAAGATAGCTCGTGTCTAACAGCACCGTTTCTCAATTCTATTAGTAGTCTACCATTGTGTAGTTTTAGGTTACTTGTCTCTCTTGCTATCATATTTCCAACTAGTTCTGGCCAAGCATCACACAGGGCCATTTCGGTCATTTTCCCCTTTAGTTTGCATTCTTCCATCATTTGGTTTAATGCAATCTGCAATGTTGTAGTGGTGCCTCTTTGTCTCATAATTATATTTTGGTAAAGTCGGAAATGGAGGTGCAAATTAGAATGTTTAAAATTATGATTTTGCACAAAATACCAACAAATAATACACCTTATTAACACTATTATTTAAGTATAAAATTACAACATTTCATTCAAACAAAAAGTAATTAACATCAAAATTTAAGTTGTAATTATTAAAATGATTGCATTAAATCTACAAATGTAAGAATCTATTAGTTTATGAAAAATTACTCCTAATTAAATGCTATAGATTTGTACCAGTATTTCTAAGTCAAGATATATTACTTGAATGGAAATATAGATTAGTAACGCAAGCACCAATAAAACAATGTTAGTTCCCTGCAATGATTGATATTCTTTGCAGGGTATTTTAACAACTTATTTCATTTCAATTGGTTACTATATTTACTTTTTTATAACTACTACGTATTTAACCAAAATTATGAAAATGAAACAGCAAGTCAAAACCAGTCAGAGAATGACCATTCGCCGTCGCCAAATATTGGTGGCAGGTGGGTTCGCAGCAGGATTGATTGCCATTGTATTAACAATAGTACTATCTAATAAGACAGAGAAATCTTTTGCTGCTAGTAAAAGGACAATTACTACCAAGTCAGACGGTGACTTTAGCAACAGCAAAATATGGGACTTAAGTGAAGTACCTAAAGCTGACGACTCTATTGTTATACAACATAAGGTTAACCTTGACCAAAACTTCACGGTAGGTAGTAACAGTATGGGTGCTATAAACGTAACTAGTAAAGGATCACTTTCTGGAACTAGTAATACTATCAACCTGCAAGCTGGTGCAAGGTTATTTGTAGCTGGAATAGCAGATTTAAAAGGGATAAATTATTGGGACAAGCCTAGCTACGTATTTGTGTATTCAACTGGTAATCTGACTCTAAGTTCAGACTTAGGTCAATATGGTAATACCCAAGGTTTATACAACTATGGAATTATAAATCTAAATGGAAAATTCTATGTGAGTGGGACTGTAGTAAATACTGGTACTTTCAGCATAACAGGAGACCTACAAATAGATGCAGGTACTATAACTAATAATGCTGGTACGTTATCTATTAACAGCAAAGTGGATATGAACGGTGGAACAATAATTAATAGTGATAGTAAAGGCGTGATAAACATAAATGGTCAATTAACATTGAATAATGGAAGTAGCCAAGGAAGTACACTAACAAATAAAGGTTACTTAAATATCGGTACCGCTAAGGCTAACCAAAATCTAATTTTAAATGATGCTAACTTAACAAACTCTGGTAGCATATTGGTATCAGGCAAATTAACCCTAAACACACCCAAGTATTATAGTCAAGTGACAAATGATGGACTGCTGAGTATTACAGGCGATGTAGTTGCCTACAATGGCTTTGACATAACTAATTCTGATAGTATGGTAGTGAAAGGAAATATGAGTAGCGGTTTAAATTACACATTAGAGAAGAATGCATATCTATACGTAGGAAAAGACTTAAGCCTTCAGAATCAAGGTAAAAATGAATTTATTAATAATAGTGGTTTCACTGAAGTTGATGGAAACTTTACCAATGACTGGGGAGCTATATATACTGGTAATGGTGGGGGCATATCAGTTGCAAAAAAGAGTTATAACAATGGTACTTTTCAAGGTGCGACAGATTTTTGCGACAAAACAGGTCGAGGTAAGGGAGGGTTTGATGATAACAAGGGTACTTTCGACACAAAAAATACGACAATTTGTTCCTACAGTCCACCAGCACCATTGCCTGTTCGCTTATTAAGCTTTACAGCTACCGAATCTGAAGGGGCAGTAAGATTAAAGTGGACTACTGCATCAGAAGAAAATAATGAAAGATTTGATATAGAGCGTAGTACAGATGGGTTTAATTATCAAGTTTTAGATAAGGTTGCAGGTAAAGGCACTACGCTTATCACGCAATATTATCAATTTCTAGACAATGAACCAACACCAGGGATGGTGTATTACAGGCTACACCAATGGGACTATAATGGTCAAAATGAGTACAGTAAAACAATAAGTTTGCGTACTGGTGCTGTGGCATATAAACCTGCAGCTCTGCAATATGTAAAACTGTATCCCAATCCAGCCAAGTCTGACAATCAAGTAAATGTCGAATTTCAAATACCTACAGATGGAATGGTAATTATTCAACTATTAAACCTAGGTGGTCACGAAATTTATCATAAAGAAATAAAAGCAATGAAAGGGCAGAATACTACCCAAATTTCATTAGACGGAATATTGCCAGCTACATACTTGTTGAGATCAACTTACCAAGGTAAAATTGAAAACTCCAAGTTAATTGTGTTGTAAAGTTTTGCTCAATAGATTTTTAGTTTTGGGTTTATTTAAAAATTAGATAAGTGTTTCATATAAGTTTAGGTTAACTAAAGGCAGCAATTCTATATTAGAGTTGCTGCCTTTATTATTTTAAATGAATTGTGGACCATAAGTCCCAAGCAGCATCTGCTTGCACTTGTAGCATTCCCAATCCAGAAACTATCCTTGCTCCATAAGGCTTACCCCTGGCTAAGAAATTAGTCTGCTCAGGATTATATACCATATCATACAGCAAGTGATATGCATTTATATGTTGATAGGGTATGGCTGGTGATTGTGATTGTAGAGGGCTCATTCCCACGGGTGTACAATTTATAATTAGGCTACAGGTGCTGAACACATCAAAGTTTAATTGAGAATACTTTAATATACCTTCACCACCATAGCGACTGACTAGATAGTAATTTATACCCAATTCACGTAATACATATTGCACAGCCTTACTACTACCACCAGTACCCAATATTAGGGCATCTGTATCTGTAGATAATAAATGAGGTACTAATGTGCTTTTAAATCCTATTACATCTGTATTGTAGCCGAATATATTTCCAGAATTAGCTTGTTTTACCAACGTATTTACGGCGCCAATTTCAGCAGCCTCTGTTGATATTTCCTCTAAATAAGGAATTACAGTTTGTTTATATGGCACAGTTACATTTAATCCAACTAGTTCAGGGTTATTTTGCCATAGCCCCGTTATTTCCGATATGTCATCTAATGGATATAACAAATATGTCCAGTCTTCTGCTATGCCTATGCTATTAAACTTAGCCTGAAATAATTCTGGCGATTTAGAATGATCTAATGGTTTGCCAATTAGGCCAAGTTTAGGCATTCACTGGCTTTTCTTTTGGTATTATTTCATTGAACTTAGGGCAGGTATTGCAGCCACCCTTACCAAATATACTGCACGAGGATATTGATATAAAAATACTTAAAACAACAATACTAACAAGTGATATTCTTACTAATTTTTTCATAATTACATCATTTCTTTATCTTCATTGTCATCAATTTTAGTACCACGTCGTTTGTATTCTGTAAATACTCCTAAACCTAATAGAGCAATCAAAGCCAAACTACAGGCAAGGGTTATTTTTTCACCCTTAACGTAAGATTCTGGTTCAAACTTAAATTCAATTTTATGCTTACCTCTAGGTATAGCTAATCCACGTAATAGGTAATCTACCTTAATATGCTCTTCCTTTTTACCGTCTATGTACGCGTTCCAGCCCAAACCATTATCGTAGTACACCTCACTAAACACTGCTAATCTGTTGGCACTTAGGTTTGCCTCATACACTATTCCGTTGGGTCTATATTGGGTTAAACTTATGTTATCTGTACTATCTCCACCAGTGGCTAAAGTTTCTACATATTTGGCATTATTTGCCATCAGAGTTGCCGTGTCTTTTAGATTTGTACTTCCTAGAGAAGCAATTTCAGCATCTGCTGTTTGGTTTATTTTCCACCCCTTCACCAGCCAAGCATTACCATAACTATATGGATTTTGAACAACACCATTTGCATCTTCACTTACTATTAAGTATTTGGTGTTCAGCATATTTATTGGACCTAGCTTATTGGCTGCATTCAACTGCTCTAAAAGTAGTGGGGCTGGCATTTGCCTCATATTCTGTTGTATTAGACCTACTACCTCATACATATAGCGCTCATTTATCTCTTGTATTCTTTTCAGTTTTGCGCCGTGATACCCACCAATACTTTTGTGGAAGAAACTGGTAGTCGCATCGCTAAATACATTGTCCTTAGTAAGGTTTAAAACCCTGTAGTGGGGGTCTTTGTCTGTCAATATTTTTTCATCTGCAGGGGTAGGTAGATTATCTGCCTCAAACTCTGTCTTACGCAGAAATTTCTTTTCATTTAAATACCTTTGGTCAAGGCTATATAAGTCAACCAAAACCAATACTCCAATTATAACAATTAAAGGAATATGCTTGATTCGCTTAAGGTGGTACAGATAAATAGCACCTGCTACTAACAACATAAATATTAGTGACCTAAGAGCGTCTGCGCTGGCTAATGCCCCTCTAGCAGTCTCTACACCTGGCATTATAGTATTAAATGTTTGCTTAACTTGATCTTCAGGTATTTGTCCACGTGCCATTTCTGTAAACTTGGTGTACTCATCGGGCTTTTGCAGACTGAAGAAACTGCTCGGTGTTAATGCTATTCCCAAACAAATAACTATAGGTATGCCAACCCCAATAAAGAAGTTTCGCAATTGCTTTTTATCCCAAGCTTGGGCGTGTCTTATTATCTGTTCTATGGTTATCATAGCCAACAGCGGCAGTACTAATTCCGCCATTATTAATGTAAATGCTACTGACCTAAACTTATTGTAAAATGGGAAATTATAGAATATAAATTCATTGAAGCCAGGGGCATATTTACCCATTGCCAATAACACACTTATCAAGGCTGCAATACCCATCCATAATCTATGATTGCCCTTAGTAACAAACAGCCCAAGTATAAACAACATACAAATGATGGCGCCGGCATATGCAGGTCCACCAGTAAATGACTGTCCACCCCAATAAGCGTCAAAATTGGCTACTTGCTCTTGTATGTTAGGGTTAACTTTCTTTAGGGCTGCTGGGCTGGCATCGCTTATTCTGCTGCTGGCACCACCCCGTACATTAGGTATCATTAAACTTAGTGCCTCGCCTTGGCTAATGCTATGTTCGAAGGCATAGTCTAGGTCTAACCCACCTGTTTTATTGCTGCTTTTTGTGGTTAACTCGCTTTTGCCACGTGTACTTTCTTTACCATACTCATAGGTAGTCCATTGCAATGTCGCAGTGGTACCTATCGCAATTAGCGAAGCTATACCTAATAATGGGATGCACTTAAGTAGGTGAATTCTATATTTTTTAGTACCATTTAAAAAGCCAAATAGAAACTCTGATGCAACATAAAGTCCTAAAACAATACCAACATAATAAGACATTTGTATGTGACTGGTTCGTAAATTTAACGCTAGGGCTAAGGCAAATAGTCCAGCACCTAGCCAAAGTCTGCGCCACTTAATCATATAGGCTGCACCTGCTATAACTAATGGTGCTGTACCCAGAGCGTATGCTTGTAACATATGGCCAGCCTCTATAATGATGATATTGAAACTGGCTAAGGAATAAGCAATAGCACCGACTAAAGCTAACCAAGCTCTGACCCTAAATGCTAGTAACATAAGGTAAAAGCTTAAACCATATAGAAACATAGCGTTTAGTGGTTTAGGTAGGCTCCACCCACTTACCAATACATTGTAAATGCTAATGGTACCCAACATACTATTAGGTGATGAAGGTGATATTTGATAGGTTGGCATTCCGCCAAACATTGAGTTTGTCCACAAGCTGCGGTCACCAGTTTCAGCATAATATTTTCTTATTTCCTCAAAGCTTCCGTTGAATTGTTTTACGTCATTTTGCGGTAACATTTTGCCTTTCAATACCGGTTGCAGATATACAACTGTCATTATTAGCAATACCATAATGGCGATAAAATGAGGGAGCATAGCCAAATACCAAGGCTTTTTGGTGTCGCTAGTTATAGCTGTTCCTTTATTTACAGAATTCTTTAATTTATTAGTATCAGGTTTTTGCACCATTTTCAGAATGTATTTACAACAATATAACCCAAGTAGGGATTATGCGAAAATAGTACGAATGCCTTAAAATATAGATTTATTTTGTTTTAGAAATGGTTTGTACTTGTATCATAATATTTTTATTCACTATTAGCATTCCTTTGGTATGGTATTTAACGTATATTAAATACATCAGATGTTAAAATCGCTAAGTAAAATAAGTTTACTCCTATTCTTTATACTTTTAGGCAGCTACCCAGGTAGTGCTCAAGGGGTTGAAGAAGATGAGGATTTGGCTAGACAATATTATAGTCAGGGTGAATACGCTAAGGCTAATTCACTATTTAAGAAAGTATGGGATAAGCGTAAAGACAATTTTACAGACTATGACAAATATTTAAATGGCTTAATTCAAGTAAAAGAATTTAAGACGGCAAGCAAAGAACTAAAGCGCCATATACCCAAGCAAGACAACCTAATGCGAAATTATATACGGATTGACTTGGCGCATTTAGAAAAACTATCGGGTAACGAGAACGACTTTAAGCGAATATTAAACGGTATAAAGCAAGACTTAACTGACAACAGTACAACAATAACTGACTATGTAGCTAGACTCATAAATTGGGAATACTTTAGTCAAGCTGCAGAATTTATAGAAAAATATCGTCAGGTATCAGGTAATTCTAAAGCTATGAGTGGCGATTTGGCTGATATATATAAACGAAATAAGGACTATGCAGGTGTCGTAAATGAATATATACAATTGGCTGTTAGTTACCCTTATCAATTAGAGGCCATAGAATTATCTTTGGCAGAAATTGTACAAGAGGAGGCTGGATATAATGAATTGAGAAAACAATTGTTGAAAGGGATACAAAGTGACCCAAACAATATAATTTATCCTGATCTACTTACTTGGTTGTACTTAGAGCGAAAGGATTATGAGTCTGCCTACATTCAGGCCAAGGCGTTAGACAATAGGCAAAAGTTTGGTGGTTACAGACTGGTTACTTTGGCCTATAAAGTTGCAGAGTCTGGCGATTATGAATTTGCCAATAAAATATTTCAATACGTAGTAGATATGGGTTCTAGTGCTAGATATTACCAGTCTGCTAGAAAGGGTCAACTAGACATACAGTATAAACGTATAACACAAACTACAAATTTTACGAAACTTGATGTCGAAAATCTAGAGAAGAATTATAATGAAGTACTAAATGAAATAGGCTTACTAAGTCAAGAAGGAGGCGAAATAGTATTAAAATTAGCAGAAATTAAGGCGCAATACAGCAATAATATACAAGGCGCAATTACGCTATTAAAAGATTATATAAGCCACCCAAATCTAAATAAAGAGCAATATGCTAGTGCTAGATTAGCCCTAGGTGATTACAGCATTATGACGGGTGAAGTGTGGGATGCTACCCTATATTATGAGCAGGTAGCTAAAGAATATAAAGATGATGAGCTGGGACACGAGGCGAAATTTAGAAATGCCAAACTTAGCTTTTATAGGGGTGAGTTTGAGTGGGCTAAGGCTCAGTTAGATGTATTAAAGTCTAGTACCAGTGAATTAATTGCAAATGACGCTATGCAGCTGGCACTTACCATACAAGATATATTGGGGCTAGACAGCAATCAACGTCCACTATACTTATACGCTCAGGCAGATTTGTACTCATTTAAAGGCATTTACGCTACTGCAAATGCATACTTAGATTCACTACAAAGGGAGTTTCCTACCCACGCCCTTACTGATGAAGCATTAATGGAGCGTGCTAACATTGCCGTGAAAAAGAAAGATTTCGCTACTGCACTTGGCTATTATGAAAAAGTATATAGCGAACACGCTAAAGACATTTTAGCAGATGATGCATTGTACAAAGCAGCCATAATATTTGAAGTGACCCTGAAGGATAAGATTACAGCTATGTCGCTGTATGAGAGACTGCTGCTTGAGCATAAAGGCAGTGTGTATGGTGTAGATGCACGAAATAGATACAGAATACTGCGTGGCGATAAAATTAATTAAGAAAACCATTACATTTGCAACACTAATTATCCACAAGATTGTAGGTAAGCAGTACGCAACTTTTTACAGAATATATTTAGACTTACAGTTTTAGAATGGCTACTACCCTAACCCTAATATTAATCGTTGTGTTACTTGCTATTGGCGGCTTTTTAGTTAGAGCAGCTTATGGTAAAACCGATTTCACTGACCGTTGGAAATACGGCACCAGTGACTATGAGCATAATAAAGACACCAGCAAGAAGTAGTTTTTACTTGTAAGGCTTCTCTGCTTTGTTGCCAACTTATGGCAATCATTTTACTTAATTTTACTATAATCCTTCCCCAAATTACATTTAGCTTAAAGTAATTTGCACTTTATTTTTATTGATGATAAGTGAAATAGAACATTATTATTTCTGTCTTATTTTTCCCAGCTTCTAGGTGGTACAGGGGCAAATATTTTACTGCGATCTACTATATTTAGCTCACCGGGTTGTTCTACATTGGTTCCTTTTAATTCTGCGGCTAAGTATTTACCTGTTATACTTTTTTTCACTTTAATAATTTCCTCTGGTGTGCCACAGGCTACCACACTCCCACCCATATTGCCGCCCTCTGGTCCCATATCTACTATGTAGTCGGCTATCTTTATTACGTCTAGATTATGCTCTATAATTAGGATGGTATTGCCTCGATTAACCAGCTTTTGAAGTACTTCCATCAGTATGTTTATGTCCTCAAAGTGCAGACCAGTAGTTGGTTCGTCCAATATATAGAAGGTTTTACCAGTATCTCTTTTGCTTAATTCTGTAGCCAGTTTCACGCGTTGCGCTTCACCTCCACTTAGGGTAGTGCTGCTTTGACCAAGAGTTATGTAGCCAAGTCCCACTTCGTTTAAAGTAACTACTTTTCGTCTGATTTGTGGTATGTTTTCAAAAAAATCAACCGAGGCCTCTACCGTCATATTTAGTACATCGCTGATGGATTTACCCTTATAGCGTACTTCTAGCGTTTCACGATTATACCTTCTGCCCATACAGGTATTGCATTCTACCAGTACATCGGGCAAGAAGTTCATTTCTATCACCTTAACTCCTGCTCCGCCACAGTCTTCACATCTGCCCCCTTTTACATTAAAGCTAAACCTGCCTGGTGCATAACCACGTATTTTAGCCTCCTGTAGTTGTGCAAATAGGTTTCTAATTAGGGTAAATAGTCCTGTATAGGTCGCAGGGTTACTGCGGGGTGTTCTACCTATAGCTGATTGATCTATCTCTATTACTTTATCTAAGTACTGGAGACCTTCTATTTCTTTATAAGGCTTAGCATAGGCTGCAGACCTAAAGTAATGCTTACGCATAATGGGGTATAGCGTGTCTGATATTAAGGTGCTTTTACCACTGCCAGATACCCCAGTTACACATATCATTGTACCTAGTGGCAGGCTAATATTTACATTCTTTAGATTATGTCCAGTAGCCCCCTTTAATACGATGCTGTTGCCATTACCGGCTCTACGTTGTGTAGGCATATTTATTTGGCGGGTACCATTCATATACTGCACAGTCAGGCTATCCCCTTTTAAAAACTCCTGGGGCGTACCACTGGCTACTATTCTGCCGCCGTGCACACCTGCGCCAGGACCAAGGTCAACCACATAGTCAGCCTCGCTTATCATATCTTTATCGTGCTCTACTACTATTACAGAATTACCTATATCTCTCAGATTTTTTAGCGCACTTATCAGTCTCACATTATCTCGTTGATGTAATCCAATGCTTGGCTCATCAAGTATGTAGGTTACATTAATTAACTGACTTCCAATTTGTGTGGCCAATCTAATGCGCTGCGCTTCACCACCACTTAGGCTAAACGCTGGTCTATGTAGAGCCAAATACTGCAATCCAACATCTATTAGGAACTGTGTACGAGTAATTAACTCCTTAACTATTTCGGTTGCTATTAGCTTTTGCCTATCTATCAGTTTTCCATACTCATCTTGTATCCAATTTAGAAATACATCCAATTGCAGCAAAGCTGCTTGACCAATATTTAATTCACCAAATTTAAAAAATAGGGCTTCCTTTTTAAGTCTATATCCCTCACATTCTGGGCAATCAGCTAAGTATCCGATAGCCTGTAAGGCCTCTTTCATATCGCTAGTGCCAGGCTGTATCATAATGTCTTCAAATGTCTTAACAAGACCTTTGTTTTCAGCTTTTACCTCGGCGTAGCTATAGTCCACAGTCAATTTCTCTTCACTACCATACAGCAGTTCCTGAATGACCTCTTCAGATAATTTTCCAACTGGCTCAGTGCCCTTGTATCCGTGTTTTTTCAGTACTGCTTTTACCATACTGGCAGTCCAATAGTCCATATCTTTACCGTATGGCGCTATTCCCCCATTTTTAATGCTTTTCTCTGGGTCTGGAAATATACTTTTTAGTTCAAACTGATAGCTATAGCCCAAACCCTTGCACCTGGGGCACCAGCCGTAAGGCGAATTAAAACTAAAGGTATTGGGTTGTGGCTCCTCATAACTGATGCCCGTATCTGGACACATCAAGTTTCTGCTATAAAACTTTTCTTTATCTGCCTCTACAGTAGCTATGGTTACCAGTCCCTTACCCTTTTGCAAAGCTAGTTGCAATGAACCCTTTAGTCGGCTGATACCAGAGTCTGGACTAACCTTAACTCTATCAATAACTAAGTCTATATCGTGAATTTTATAGCGACTTAATTGCATTTTTGGTACTATGTCTTGCACCTCTGCATCTATCCTCACTCTAGTGTAACCACTCTTTTGCAATTGCTCAAACAATTCCCTATAATGTCCCTTCCTTCGCTTAACTAAAGGAGCCAATATGTAAACGGAATCATCATTAAATTCTTCTAATATGGCAGCAACTATTTGGTCATCAGTAAACTTAATCATTTTTGCACCCGTTTCATAGCTATAAGCATCACTAGCACGAGCGTAAAGCAGCCTTAAGAAATCGTAAATCTCTGTAATGGTACCAACGGTACTTCTAGGGTTTTTGCTGACGGTTTTTTGCTCAATACTGATTACTGGACTTAAACCATTAATTTTATCTACATCTGGGCGTTTCATATTACCCATAAATTGCCGGGCATAGGAACTAAAAGTCTCCATATATCGGCGTTGCCCCTCAGCATATACCGTATCAAATGCCAAACTACTCTTGCCACTTCCACTTAAGCCAGTAAATACCACCAACTTATTTCTAGGAATGCTTAAATCAATATCTTTTAAATTATGTTCACGTGCGCCATATATATCAATGCTGCCGTGTTCAACATTATCAGGGTTTAGATCAGAAAGTATTGGCGGCGTGCTTGCTTTTGATTTGCTTGGTTTTTTAGGTGTTTTTACGGTTTTTTCAGCCATTGATGGTTTCCCTCTTAGATGCAAATTCAAATTAATAAGATATAACTAATAAAGGGACTACAAAGTTACGGAGTTATAAGAATTTGCGTAAAAATGATTTTGAGCTGCAAGTGTATCTGTTACAAATACAACAATTCAAAACCCATAAAAAAACCCAAACTGAATAAATCAATCTGGGTAATATATATGGTTATAAATTTAATACTTATGCTAATTTTCTAGCTACAGCTACAGTTTCAAATGCCTCTATTATGTCGCCTACTTTAATGTCATTAAAGTTTTTCACATTAAGACCACACTCATAGCCTGCTGCTACTTCTTTCACATCGTCTTTGAAACGTTTCAATGAATCTAGCTCACCAGTGTAAACTACCACACCGTCTCTGATGATTCTAATGCTATTGGCACGGCTTATTTTACCGTCTAGTACATAACAACCTGCAATGGTACCCACCTTAGTTATTCTGAATGTATCACGTATTTCTACGTTGGCTACTATTCTTTCCTCCTCAGACGGGGCTAACATACCCTCCATAGCTAGTTTCACTTCCTCTATGGCATTATATATAATGCTGTATAGTCTGATGTCTATTTGCTCTGTCTCTGCCAATTTACGACCTGAGATACTAGGTCTTACTTGGAAACCAATCACGATGGCATCTGATGCAATGGCTAATAAGATATCACTTTCTGAAATCTGACCTACCCCTTTCATCACCACATTTACTGCAATTTCATCGGTAGTTAATTTCTGTAGTGAGTCAGCTAATGCCTCCACAGATCCATCTACGTCACCTTTTATGATTAGGTTCAGTTGTTTGAAGTTACCAATTTTCAATCTATTTGCTAAATCATCAAGCGTAACGTGTTTACGTGCTCTGATGCCTTGTTCACGAACCAATTGTCTTCTGTTAGTTGCTAATTCTCTAGCTACTGACTCAGACTCAGGTACATATAGTTTATCACCTGCGGTTGGTGGTGTTTCAAATCCTAATAATTGAACTGGAACAGCTGGTCCAGCTTCTTTTATCTTCTGGCTACGTTCGTTAAACATTGCCTTAACCCTACCAAAGTTGGCACCTGCTAATATTGGGTCACCAATCCTTAGCGTTCCTTTTTCTACCATTACGGTAGCCATTATACCTTTACCTTTATCTAAACTAGCCTCTACAATAGTACCTACGGCACGTTTTTTAGGGTCGGCTCTTAGTTCTAGTAGGTCAGATTCAAACAAAACTTTCTCTAGTAAGTTTGGAATACCAACCCCAGATTTGGCTGAAATCTCTTGAGTTTGGAATTTACCGCCCCACTCTTCTACCAATATATTTAATTCCGATAGTTGCTCTCTGATTCTATCAGTTCTAGCACCTTCTTTATCTATTTTGTTAAATGCAAATACAATGGGTACCCCTGCTGCCTGTGCGTGGCTTATCGCCTCACGCGTTTGCGGCATCACAGTATCATCTGCTGCAATTACAATGATGGCAATATCTGTAACCTTAGCACCCCTTGCCCTCATAGCTGTAAAGGCCTCGTGACCTGGTGTATCTAAAAATGTTATGTGCTTGCCACTGTCTAAAGTTACCTCATACGCACCTATGTGCTGAGTTATACCTCCTGCCTCACCAGCTACTACGTTAGCATTTCTAATGTAGTCAAGTAATGATGTTTTACCGTGGTCAACGTGGCCCATTATGGTGACTATTGGCGGTCTGGTCACCATATCTTCCTCTTTGTCTGCTTCTTCTAGGCTTGGTTCATCTACTTCTGCATCTTTAAATGTTACCTCAAATCCAAACTCTAGCGCCACAAACTGTATGGTTTCAGCATCAAGCCTTTGGTTGATATTAACCATAAGACCCATACTCATACAAGCTGTAATAACCTGAATGACACTAGCATTCATAATGTTTGCCAGCTCATTTACTGTGATAAACTCAATTACCTCTAGTACGCTCTTATCTTCAATGAAATCTCTATCTAAGTGCCTAGTACGTCTTTCGTCTTTACGTTGTTTCTTGTTGGTACGGTTACCCTTATTGCGAGATCCACCACCTCCAAATCTTGGTTGATAGTTACCACTAGGTCTGTTGCCTGTACCACCAGGAGCGCCTGCGCCTGGATTAGGACCTCTATTTTGGCCTCCAGTATTAGGACCTCTATTTTGAGTTCCAGTATTAGGGCCTCTATTTTGGCCACCTTGGTAACCACCACCGCCTTGTCCACCACCTGTATTGGGTCCTCTATTTTGACCACCCTGATAACCACCGCCACCTTGACCGCCGCCTGTGTTAGGTGCGCCTTGGTTTTGACCACCTTGGTTTTGACCACCTTGATATCCACCGCCTTGGCCTTGTCCACCGCCTTGGCCTTGTCCACCAGGATTATTATTGGTACGAACTTGAACAAATGATCTATTTCCGCCCTGAGCTTGTCCACCTTGACCTTGGTTTTGGCCTCCTTGATTTTGGCCGTCAGGTTTTACCTCGCCACGTACTTTTCTTGCACGTTTACGCTTATTAGGATCATCTGTACTTGCTACAGGTTTTTTCTTATTAAATTGGGTGAGATCTATAGTACCTTGAATGGTAAGTCCCTTCAGCTTTTCAGGTTCGCTGGTTGGTGCCTTAGGGGCATTAACGGGGTCCACTTCAGGCTCCTCTACTGGTTTTACTGCCTTAACAGTTTTTCTTTCTACTCTTGGTATATCTTTTCTCTTCTCTTCAACAATGCCTATAGACGCTTGAGCAGTAGAATTTTCTACTGTCGATTCAATTTTCGCAATTGGCTGAGGAGGTGTTTCAACATTTACAGGTTTAACTAATTTTTCAACTGTTGGTTGATCAACCTTAGCCTCTGGTTCTTTTTTAGTTGCCTCTTTAGCTATAGGTGTCTCTTGCTTTACAACTTTGATGTTAATTGGAGCTTTAGGTTCAACCTCTTGCTGAGCAACTGGTACAGCAATATTTGGTGCCGTTTGTTCTTTCTCTATCGGTTTAGCTGCTTCAATTACAGACTTTTCTGTAACATCAACTTTTTTGATAGTATCAGCAGATTTGGGTTCCTCTACAGATTGCTTATAACTTGGGAATCTCTTACCTTTTTCAGGCAATTCTATTTTACCTAATATTTTAAATCCGCCTACCTTGTTATCAGCTGGACTAATTACTTCTTGTGGCTTTTCAACCTTTGCGATTGGATCAACCTCTTGTTTTGCTATAGTTGGTTTTTCAACGACAACTGGATTCTCTGTCTTAGGTACTACTATATTAACTGATTCTGCTTTGGTTGTTTCTACTTTAGGCTTAGTCTCTGGGTTATGTGCAGCTGACTGTACTATTAATGGAGCCTCTACATTTACCACTTTTAGCTTTTGCTCTATTTTAGCAGGTTCTTTGGGTATTTCTACTTTAGCCTCTACGTTTTTGCTTACAGCAGGTGCTTGGGGAGTAATAGATGCGTCTTTTCTTACATCTGCGTGAATTTGTTCTTCTCTAGCGTGTTTGCGCTCTTGACTGTTAATTAGAGGGGTAAGTGGTTTTGCATTTTCAGTCTTTTCCTTCTCTTCTTTATCTTTCTTGAAATGTTTTTGCAACAAATCAAGCAAATCACCCGCTATTTTCTGGGTAGCTTTCTTTTCTATAACGAATCCTTTGTCTTTTGCGAATTCGACAGCGGTATCTAAACCGATGTTTAAATCTTTTATGACCTTGCTCAGCCTTTCTCCTTGATTACTTTCTGACATATTGTTGTAAACCCCTCTTTATTGCTTGGCTGACTCTTTCTTTATTTATATTTTAAATTTTTAACTCATAGCCTATTGTTCAAATTCTGATTTGAGAATGGCCATTATTTCCTTCACGGTTTCTTCTTCAAGTTCCGTACGGCGTACTAGTTCATCCACGCTTAGTTCTAGTACACTCATAGCTGAATCACATCCGATGCCTTTCAGCTCGTCTATTATCCAACCATCTATTTCGTCTGTAAATTCATCTAAATCCACATCATACTCCACTTCTTCACTTTCTCTAAATACATCTATTTCGTATCCAGTTAGTTTAGCAGCTAATTTTATATTTAATCCCTGACGACCAATAGCCAAACTCACCTGATCAGGCTTTAAATAGACACTTGCCCTAACTTTATCTTCGTCTAGGGTAATGTTCGTAATTTTAGCAGGACTTAGTGATCTAGTTATATACAATACATTGTTTGTAGTGTAGTTAATTACATCAATATTTTCATTGCGCAATTCACGCACTATTCCGTGTATTCTGCTCCCCTTCATACCTACACAGGCACCAACAGGGTCTATTCTGTCATCATAGCTTTCTACAGCTACTTTCGCGCGCTCTCCGGGCTCCCGTACTATCTTCTTAATAGTAATGGTGCCATCTGCTATCTCAGGCACTTCTAATTCAAACAAACGCTGTAGAAACACAGGAGAAGTACGTGAAACCATAATCAGTGGATTATTGTTCCTATATTCAACTTTAGTAACTACTGCCTTTACGGTATCACCTTTTCTAAAGAAATCGCTTGGTATTTGCTCTGTTCTAGGAAGTATTAACTCATTGCCATCATCGTCTAACAGCAATATCTCTTTCTTCCAGACTTGATAAACCTCACAGTTTACAATTTCACCTTCACGGTCTTTATACTGTTGCAGAATTTCCTCTTTCTCTAACTCCATTATTCTGTTAAAGAAGTTTTGCTTCATAGACAATATAGACCTACGTCCAAATTGCTCTATATGAAAACTCTCTGCTAAGTCTTCACCTACTTCAAAGTCGGGCTCTATCTTGATAGCAACTGAGTATTCAACTTGAGTATTTTCATCCTCAACTGTACCGTCCTCTACTATCAATCTATTGCGAAACATTTCTATATCGCCTTTATCTGAGTTTATAATTAAGTCAAATTGCTCATCAGTACCATATTTCTTCTTAATGGCATTTCTAAACACCTCTTCTAGTACTCGCACCATAGTGGGGCGGTCTATATTTTTAAACTCTTTAAAGTCCGCAAAGGCATCAATAAGTCCTTGCGTCTTTTCTTGTCGCAGCTTTTCTTCCTTTAACTGCGCCTTTGTCTTTTTTACTACTTTTATCTCATCCATAGCACAGTAATCAAATGGCTACTTTCGACTCCTTTAATTCGTTAATATCATATACAGTTGATTCAGACTTAGAGAGTGGTTTAATCACTACTTTATCTACACCTGCTGCTATTATCTGTCCCTTTATCATCATACCCTGACGGTTCTTAGCTTGAATGTTTCTACCTACGTTCTTTTTATAATCCCGATTAGTTGTCAACACTTTGTCTAGCCCTGGTGAATATATGTCGAAACTATATTCGCCTGCATCTATCTCATCTGTTTCCATTCTTTTATGAATGAATTTACTTAATGAGGCACATTCATTTAGACTAACATTCAAATCTCCGTCCAGTATAATCTCAATCTTGTTACCACGCATCCGTATATCAGACAAATACAAGTGTGTATCCTGCAATTTCTCCGCTATATACTTATTCACAATATTTAATATATCAATCATTCTGATATAAAATCACTCAAATTTTAACCAACAAAAAAGGGGAATCATCCCCTTATTTTATTATTGAAACAAGCGCAAATTTAAGATAATTTCCCCAAATAGCCAAGTTTTCTATACTATTTAAATGATTATGGTCTTTTAACTAATTATTAATTCTTTTAGTTTCATTTGAAAAAACAAAACCCAAGCGTGTCATTCTATTGACAATCTCGGGTTAAAGTTTATATACGTTTCCTATTTATGTACCTACACTGGGTATATATCTTAGTAAACTAAGCTATGTACGCCTTATCTAAGTAGGGTAATACTTCCTGTAAAGGTGTATTCTTTACCTAATATGCTCCAGGCTTTTACTACATAAACATATACATCTTGTTGCGTTGGTTCTCCTTTAAATGTTCCATCCCAACCATCCTCTGTAGGATTATCAGTTTCATACAATAATTGACCCCAACGATTAAATACTTTCATATTTGCACGGTCATAGTGGCTAATTACAGGATAAAATTTCTCATTCTTACCACCTGTTCTTCTTATGTTCATACCATCTGGTGTGAATGAATTAGGAATGAACACGATAATCTCTGGTCTGATGTCGATGTATGCAATTTTAATGGTATCGCCTTCACATCCGTTTGGATTCTTAATCCTTAAACCCACTGTATATTTACCGGTATCACTATAAGTATATATAGGGTTTTTCTCATTACTAGCTCCACCACCTGGTACAGTAACGTCACCAAATGTCCAGAAATATTTGCTTAGTGGAACGGTATTTAAACTGTATGGCTCACTAAAGAATTCAATCTTAGGCAAGGAAATGGTGGTCAAAGTTGGTCTAGCTCTAAAGTCAGGTATTGGACTAGGATATACTTCTATGTAATTAATTTTTCGCAGTGAGTCAACACAACCTGTCGGTGTAAATACAGTTAATTTAACTGAATACTTACCTGATGTTCTGTAAATGTGTACTACAGTTCCAGTTGCTGTTGTATCAATAGTATTGTCACCGAAGTCCCAGACATATCTGTTAGCTAAAGGAACATTTGCCCTAAATTTCACCTCTAGTGGTGCACAACCTTGGAATACATCAGCCTCGAACTTAGATACTGGCCTGATATTTATTTTTACAGTAGCATATGCTGTATCGGGTCCACAAGGGTTACCTGGAGTAAATGCAATAAAGCCTACAATAAATCTACCTAAAGTAATCTGTTGTGCAGATGGCTGGAATTGAGCAGTCAATAGTTTATCATCACCAATGAACTGACCACCCTCCGGTGCTATCCACTGATATTGATTGGCATTTTTAGCTGTTGCACTAAGTACAGCTACATCGCCTGCACATACTGTACCTGTTGGGTCTATAGTTACCTCACTCGGGTCAAATAAGTTTAAGGTTATACTTACTTTACTTACACAACCTTGTATAGTTCTATAAGAGTATTCTAATTTATGTGTACCAGCTGTAAGCTGACTAAAGTCAATTCTTGTATTGTTGTTGTTACCACTTAAACCTTTAGTTAATCCGTCTATAGTATATGATCCTGATCCCCCTGTTTGATCAGAAGTGCTTGCTATTGCTTCAAGTGGCTCTGTTCTACAAAATTCTAATCTACCGCTGCTAGTTGCCAAAGTTAAAACTGCCGCTTTTGAAACAGTGATCAATGCATTACTACGCACTTTACAATACTCAACTCCCTTAAATGTATTGCCAAATTCATAAATTATTGTGTACTGACCTGAGGGTGCAAATGCTGGTACAAACGAATACCTATTTGTGACTGAATTATATTGTATCGCTTGTGCTGGTAAAATGGTATCTCCTCTAAACCATCTACCACCAGCAGGTGAACCAACTAATGGGAAAGTTAAAGCTTGATTACCGTCGTTACAGAACGGACCAACTTGACCTGCTTGTGGGTTAGGTGTTTCTAATACCGTCATTTTCACATCCTTTTTACTATTACATCTAGCGCTGTTTTTATCGGTATAGCTATAGTTTAAAGTGTAAGTACTACCATTAACCAAGCCAGGAGTTTTAGGATCGAACTTAGGGAACTGAGTAGAACCTCCTACTACACCTGGACCTGTCCATACTCCACCTAGAGGCGTGCCAATTAGGTTAAATAATCCATTACCGGTACAAACAGCTGTGTCTGGGTTGGTATAAATTTGAGGAAGCGTGTCTACTACTATTGTATTAGAGTCGGTATTAAAACAACCGTATTTATTTCTTATTGTGTATCTCACAAACCAAGTACCCTTACCTAGTGCTGCTGGTGATAAGTAGTTATTCTGAATAGCCAAAGGATTACCAAACACTGACCAAGTTCCGCTTTCTCCCGGTAATAGTGTGTTAGAATATGGATTTAACAGAATTGGTGGATTGTTGATACATAATGCCGGAAATGCCTTAACTACAGGCTTAGGTTTAGCTACGCCTTCAATATAAATGGTATCTTCTGATATACAAATAACGCCTAATACAGTTTGAGAAATGGTTACCAAGTACTCACGGGTACCTATTACAATGCCTGGATTAAATATTGAACTAGTAGATACTGTTCGACCTGAACGCAAATCAACCCATTTCCAAGATGTACCACCTGAACCTGCGCTAATGGCTTTAGTTTCACCTATGCATATAAACTCAGTTCTACCGTCAACTTTTACTTCTGGGTTAAACCTGACCTGAATGGTATCTGTTCCATAACAACCTACACTATCATAAACTAGTACTACGTATTCAGCTGAGTCTTTCACAGCTTGAGTAATGCTAGAACCAATAGACGAATAGGTACCTGTGTTACTTCTTTTCTGCCAATTAAACGTTTTAATTCCTTTTAGGCCTGTACTTAATAATACTGTATCGCCAATACACTTTCTTCTATCAACACCTAACTTAGGTATTGGTAATTTTTTAGCAAATACTTTCATACTATCAAAGTTGTCACAACCTTGTCCATCAAATATTTGAACTAAAAAATAAGTATCTTTTGTAATGGTTGGCAATACAAAGTCTGCGGTTGCACCTGTGCTCCACTTGTACGTAAAGGCTGGAAAACCATTTCTTTTTGAACTTTGAATTCTAAATTGTGTCCCTACGCAGACTGTTGTATCTTTAGGTAAATCTATACCTACATATTCATCTATTTTTAAACTATCAGTGTAAACGCTGCTACACCCTGTTATTTTATTAGTGATTGACAGATTGTACACATAAGTACCGGCTGCTCTATACTTAAACTCATAGGTTGCTCCTTTACCAAACATAATGTCGGCTATACCAGTTACCCTATTTCTAGCTCCGGTACCAGACCAAGTGTAGTCATAGCCGGAGTGATTATCTATTCCAGTAGGTATAGCCCTAAATACAACCCTACCACAGTTGAACTTAACTGCAGAATAGCTAGCCTCTGGTGAAGGATTGACCTTAATACGAATGGTTTTAGATGTTCTTCCTGGTACTGGGCAAGCATTGTCCAATGCAGTTACAACAAACTGATGAGCAAGAGATCTTACATCACTAGTTTTAGGTGTCCAGCAGAATTGAGCTTTTACACGTTTATCGGGTTGTTGACCAGTTGTGAACGTAGCACCTTTAATTTGTTTATTCCAAGATACCGTAACTGAGTCATCTGCATCTGGGTCGAATACTAAGAAATCTATACATTTACCTCTATTTGCACAGAAATCAAATTGACTTCTTGCAGGGGTTGTTACTATTTGTGGCGATTGGTTTTCTGGACACTCCATAATCCTTATTTGGAGGTCACGACGTACAGTTCCGATTATTCTAGGTACACCTGCTGAGTCTTTACGCCACTCATTTACTACAATTACCATTACAGTAATGTCTTCTTTAGTAGCTTTAAACGAGATGTCCCCAGTTTCAGGATCTAAGTGGAAACCACGACATATAGGTGGGCTAAATTCAGCATTTTTATCAGTACCTACATATTTTAGCGGCTCGTCTTTAGCATAACCAGATGCGTAAGGTATAGAACCACTTGCGCTAGACAAAGGGTCACCAAATTCATAAGATAGTGAGTCAGCCTCACCGTTACCGTTTCTGTCATCGTCATTTGCGCCAGGATTCAATACTACACATTGGTTTGTACAGAATATGGCTACGGGAGGATTAGTAAAGTATGGAGAGTTATCGCAAGGTTTTTGACAAATATCAATAGTTGATTCGGTATAAAAATTTGCACTAGATGCGCCAGTTGTAATTGCACCATTTCTGCAACATTGCCCCCAACTAATAGTAAACTTACAACACCCTTTAAGTGAAACAGTTGTAGTAATATTATATTGCTCAATACCAGAACCTAAAGGACAATCTGCACGCTCGCAAGTAGAGCAACCACGCTTACACTTTGGTGTAATGTCAAGTCCACTACCTATCGAACCCAAACCACTAAGTGATGTACCACCAGTACAAGATGGACGAATGTTAATACCACCGCCACTTAGATTGATACCACTACAGTCTCTGTATGCAATGGCGTTAATTGAAAATGAGTCATTACCTAAACATTTCCAAGTAATATCTGACCCCATTACGTGAGTGGCTTGCGCCTGTTTTGTCAGTAGGGAAAATCCGACTGTAAGAATGATGATCAGTAGAAAGTAAATTTTCTTCATACGAAAACTATAATAGCAATATTACAAATCTAAAAAATTATTAACAGGTTATGTATAATTACTGCAATAAATATTTCTTTTATTGAATATTATGCAAACCGTTACCCTAATGATGCAATGCAATTTAAAATGGATGCACCATAGTCAATGTTTTTATGATAGTAAAATAATAATAGTAAAAATTCTTTGTTTTAAAAGTGTAATAAAATTGCATAATCATTTTCTTCAAAACGAATTCCCTTTCTATGCAGAATCATTTACGTTTGCCTTTTCTTATATATAATTATATAATTTAAATAAATAATAGTAAGTAATAAGGGCTGTGGATTAGTGCATAACAATTTGTTAACATTGCTTGTTTTAAAACATTGCCATTAATTTGGGTATTTATACTATTTCTATACCCTAGTTAAAGTGATAAATACAAATGATTTGGATCTATTACTAACATTAATTATTTTTAAACTAGTGTGGAGAATAATAAGTTTGTTAACATAGGCGTAACATTCACCTTGAACTTTATTAATTGTGGGTAATTTCCTACTTATTATCAACTGCGGGTTTGCTGGTTACTTTTCCACAATCCATACGCAACATACGCACTTCATTCTCCTGCAATTTCCGCCATTTTCCACGAGGTAAATCCTTTTTTGTTAATATCGAAAATCCGACTCTATCCAGTTTAATAACTTCATAACCTATAGCCTCAAACATTCGCCTAACTATCCTATTTTTACCACTATGCAGTTTTACACCTACTTGGCTTAGGTCAGCTTCATCTATAAATGCTGCTTCATCTACTATTGCAATTCCATCTTCTAATTCTACGCCTTCTACTAATTTTTTAAGATCTATTTGTTTTAAGTTTTTATCTAGAGTTACACTGTATATTTTACCGACTCCCATACTTGGGTGTGTTAATTCATTGGCTAGGTCGCCGTCATTTGTCAGTAATAGTAGTCCAGTTGTATTTCTGTCTAATCTTCCTACTGGGTATAACCTCTCTTTAGTTGCATTCACCATTAGTTCCATTACAGTTTTTCTATTCTCGGGGTCTCTAGTCGTACTTAGGTATCCCTTAGGTTTATTTAGTAAGTAATATTCAAAACTTTTCCTTTTAATTATTTTTCCGTCAACAGTAATTTTTTGGTCAGGTAATACTTTGTATCCCATTTCTGTAATTATTTCACCATCAACAGTTACTTTACCATTTCTTATTAAAATATCCGCATCTCTTCTGCTGCAGATACCCGCATTACTTATAAATTTATTTAGACGTGTATCTACATCTTTTGAATTTATTTCGTCTCTTCTTGAGTTATTGTCGTAGTTATTACGTTTATCTTTCATCATATCGTTATCGTATTTATATTATTTAACTTGAAGGCTGGAACCCCATATAGAATTTTTGCAAAGGTATTGCTATCAACCGTTTTTAATCAAGCACTAAGCGTTATAGGCTTTTTTGTTATATTGATTTTATATTCAACACTCGGTTATTCTCAATCAATAACTCAATTGAAACGAGTATGTACAGACGGCGTAGGCACCAATACATTGACTTGGAATACACCATCTGATACTTGTGCTAAAGTATTGGGAATTAGTATATATGCATCTACTGATGTCAATTCTAATTATTCAATAATAGATTCATTAACATCAAACGCTGTTCAATTCGTTCACAGTTCTGCATCTACATACTTAAACGGTCGGTATTTTATCTGTTATAGTTACTTATGTACTGGCGATACCATTCGCAGTTGTAGCAATATTATAATGGTTGACGTGGTAACACCATCTGCCATAGATCCTGATAGTGTAAGTTTTAATGCTGATAATACAATTTCGATTGGTTGGACAGCAGAAAAGTCTGCGGATGTTGCTAGTTATGTAGTTTATAGGGTAACTAATGCGTTAAATGTACCTTACACAGAAGTAATTGGCAGGTCTAATACTTATCAGAAGGATTCAGATTTAACGTATATAAGTAGGAGGATCATTGATTACCGATTAGCAGTCAGAGATAGTTGCAATAACTTAGGTGCCATTGGTACTTCACATTTGCCAATGTATCTTGCTCTAAATCAAGATACTTGTACTAATTCTGTTACTGTTTCTTGGAATGCCTACAAGGCTTGGATGGGGGAGAACGTAAATTATCAGGTTTTTTACAAGCGAGCAAACCGTTCTTATACTTTTATAGGTTCAACCACCTCAACATCTTTTAAGATAGATACCCTTTCTAAAGGCCAAACATATTATTTCTATGTTAGAGCTGTAAATTTAACTAGGGGATTTACCGCATCAAGTAATAGAGATAGTATTGTTATTAATGCAAGCACTCAGGCTGAAGTTTACCTGAAACGAGTAACTACTAATGACGAGAATAAGATAAGTGTTTCGTGGTATAATTTAGATTTTAAAAATATTTCAGAATACCAGATTTATAATACTGATAATCCTAAATCAGGTCTTTGGGTGAGGGTCGGAATTGTAAAACCCGCAGGTATTTTTGACAGTATAATTGATTTTCAGGCTGATCCCTTGGTATTAAAATATTACAAGATTATTCCCTATAATCTTTGTGGAATAATGGGCAAAGAGAGTAATATTTCAACAAACATTATATTGGAGATCAAGCAATCTTCAGTATTCTTTAGAAAAGTAACTTGGAATAAGTACACAGGTTGGTTGGGAAAAGATAGTCTATATGAGTTGCAGCGATTAACAACTACTATATCTGGAGCATTAGTTTGGCAAACTCTTAAAGTTGGTAACAGGGACTTTACGTTTTTTGATGACACTGCTTATACTTCTTTAGACTTGATTCCAGGCAAAGGAATTTGTTACAGGTTACTTATACTAGAGGGTTATAGTTCTAAGTATCCTTTGTTTGAGTTTAGTAGGTCTAATGTTGATTGTAACAATTACGACCCAAGTGTTTTTATACCAAATGCATTTTATAACAAAAGTACATCTCAACCATTTTTTAAGCCATCGCTTTATAATGCCGATTTATCTAGAAGTTATCTCATTGTGTACAATCGCTGGGGGCAATTTATTACGAAGGCTAATGTAATTGAAGGCTGGGACGGCAAGCTACCTGATGGTTCATTTGCAATGGGCGGTGTTTATTCGTATTTCTTATATGTAAAGGGTTACAATGGGTTCAGTAAAGCCTATACAGGTAATTTTAGTTTAATAGACTAATTACTCAAGTCTTGTACCTTTGCACCCGCAATGATTAGTTTTTTTTATCAAGACGAAGAGTACAGCGATGATTTGACCAATGCCATATCAAAAATATGCCTTCAAATATTTCAAGATTATAATAAGAATCTGAATTATTCCAATTACATTTTGGTTTCAAACGAAGAATTACTTGAAATAAATAGAACTCATTTGCATCACGATTATTACACTGATATAATTACATTTAATTATAGTGATATAGTTAATGGAGTTGAAGCAGAAATGTATATAAGTATTAATAATGTTGCAGATAATTCTGTATTGTTTTCTGTAGCTCCTCAATTAGAGCTAGTTAGGGTGTGTATACACGGCTCTCTACACGTTTGTGGCTTTGACGATGTCACAGATTCTGATAAAAGCGAGATGCAAAGTCTTGAAAATGAATATATTAAATTGTTAGATTACGATATGTTCCACGTGGAACATTCAATTTTTAAAAAATAGAAAGATATGTTTCCCGAATACGATGTAATAGTAGTAGGAGCTGGACACGCTGGTTGTGAAGCCGCAGTGGCAGCAGCAAATATGGGTAGTACAGTACTACTGGTAACGATGAATATGCAAACCATCGGGCAGATGAGTTGTAACCCTGCTATGGGCGGCATAGCTAAAGGACAAATAGTACGTGAGATAGACGCTATGGGTGGCTATAGTGGATTGGTTAGTGATAAATCGGCTATTCAGTTTAGAATGCTGAATTTGAGTAAAGGGCCAGCAATGTGGAGCCCACGTACACAAAATGATAGAATGCTATTTGCTGCGGTGTGGAGAGAAATGCTGGAAAATACCCCTAGGCTAGATATGTGGCAAGAAATGGTGAGTGGGTTGATGGTGTCTGATTCTGGTAAGGTATATGGTGTAGTAACACAAATGGGCACAGAAATTCGCGCTAAGTCTGTTGTGCTAACTAATGGAACATTTCTAAATGGTACCATACATATAGGCGAAAAACAAATGGGAGGTGGTAGAGCAGGGGAGAGAGGAGCCACTGGTATTACCGAACAGTTAAACAGTTTGGGATTCGATTCTGGTAGAATGAAAACAGGAACCCCACCCAGAATAGATGGTCGAAGCCTTAATTACGATATGATGGAGGAACAAGCTGGAGACCTAGTACCTAGTAAATTTAGCTATTTGCCCCAATCATTAGCATTATCTAAACAACGCAGTTGTTACGTTACATATACCAATGCAGATGTACACGATGTGCTTAGAACCGGATTTGAGCAAAGCCCGATGTTCACAGGTAGGATAAAAGGGTTAGGCCCGCGATATTGTCCGAGTATAGAAGATAAGATTGATAGATTTGCTGAGAGAGATAGACATCAAATATTCGTAGAGCCGGAGGGTTGGAATACTGTAGAAGTATATGTGAATGGTTTTAGTACCAGCTTGGCGCAAGATGTGCAACAGAAAGCATTGAGGTTAATACCTGGCTTTGAAAATGCAAAGATGTTTAGACCTGGTTATGCGATAGAATATGATTATTTCCCACCTACACAATTGCTACCTAGTTTAGAAACTAAGCTGATAACAGGCCTTTTTTTTGCAGGGCAAATTAACGGAACTACTGGCTATGAAGAGGCTGGCGCTCAAGGTTTAATGGCAGGAATAAATGCCCATCAACTAGTCAATGAAAAAGAAGCTGTAGTTTTGAGAAGAGATCAAGCATATATAGGCGTACTAATAGACGATTTAGTTAATAAGGGGACTGATGAACCCTATAGAATGTTCACAAGCCGTGCTGAGTATAGAATTTTGCTTCGACAAGACAATGCAGATTTAAGATTGACTGAATTAGCATTTCAAATTGGTTTGGCAGATGAGGATAGATATAAATTAATGTTGAACAAACGTGTTGGCATTACTAAATTATCTCAACAAATAAAGGATTGTAAGCTAGAACCCGCAGATGTAAATGAATATTTATCTGCTATTCCATCGCCTCAATTGAATCAAAAATCACCTTTACTTCCCATATTATCCAGACCTGAAATCAATATGAAAGACTTAATTACAGCTGTTGATAAAGTTGCAGAGTTGGCTAACTCATATGACAGGGACACCATTATGGGTGCTGAGATTGCACTAAAGTATGCACATTATATAGATAGAGAGCGTGAGTTAGCACATAAAATGAAGAGACTTGAGGATATTAATTTGCATCATAACTTTGACTATAACTCATTGAAAAGTATGGGTACAGAGGCAAAAGAAAAACTAAGTAGAATTAAACCTATTAATCTAGGTCAAGCATCTAGAATTAGTGGAATTAACCCTTCTGATATTGCTATAATTATGGTGCATTTGGGCAGATGATGCGAATCTTAACATATGTATCTTATTTAGTTCACGTTCTGATATTTGTATCCTGTGCAGTGGTTGGACCATCTCCGCCTGGGGGACCTGAGGATAAAACTCCTCCAGTTTTGATAAATCAAACTCCACCAAACAAGGCTGTAAACCAGAAGCCGACAAAGATAACCTTGTATTATGATGAATATGTGTTGATAGACTTGGTTGCTAAGGACTTTGTTATTACACCGTCTATTCCTATTATGCCACCAATTATTAGTTTAGGCAAAAGGGTACAGCTAGACTTATCTAAAGTGGAATTAAGACCTAATACTACTTATAGCATTACTACTGGCAGCATTATAAAAGATAACAATAATAACAATGTAGCACCTAGCCAAAAAATTGTATTCTCTACTGGACCAGTAATTGATTCTTTAAAAATATCCGGTACAATTACTGATTCCTATAGGCAAACCCTGCCAGACAACATTATTTTTAGCTTATATAATAGTGTAGATTTAGACAGTACAATACTTAGAGACAAACCGCTATATTACACTCAAAGTATTGGGGGCTCTTTTAAATTAGATTATATCAGTCCGGGTAGCTATAAGTTATTTGCTCTAGAAGATAAAAATCAAAATCTAACTCTAGATGTAGGGGAAAGCGTTTCATTTATAGACGGTAATATTTTTCTAAATAAAGATACAGTATTCACCACAGCTATCAGGTTGTTTCCTTATCAAGGTGAAGGGCTTAGTATTTCTAACATTATAGTAAACCCTAACTTAACTGTAATCAAAACTTCTGCGCCTATAGATAGTATTTGGACGAGTAACCCTAACAGAGTACTATATAAGGATTACAATGAAAGTAAGGATAGCGTGAGCTTATTCACTAACAATAAAACAGCATTCGGATTGATAGATACTTTTCATATCTATACAATAGCTGGTAATAAGAGAATTCAAATTGACACTATTATAACCCAGAAGCCTGACGATAAATTTGTCTTGCCGAAGACCTCGATTAGGATCAATATCTCTAAAGAAAACCTTAGAAGGTATGGCTATTTTCTATCGCTAAAGTCTAATGTACCAATACGTAAGGTAGATGCATCAATGTTACGTTTCACGGGAAACAATTTACCTATTTCAGTTAAGGATATGGTAATACCGAAAGATTCTGAACGCTTCGAATATTTTATTAATGTCTCTGGAAATGATCGACTTGCTTATCGACTTATTGTATTGCCAGGGGCAGTAGTTGACGTATTTGGTGTTGCTAATAAAGACACATTAGTAGCTGGGTTTTCAGCATTTAATGATAAGACTTTCGGAAGTTTGAATGGTTACTTAATCTCTAGTAAAAAATCTAAGTCTAGGACTAAGTATTTCGAATTAATAAATGATAAGGGTGTTGTTATTGCAAAATCTTCATTTAAAGATAGTACAAACTTCGACATTAAATACCTTGATGCAGGTACCTACTTTATTAGGGTAGTAGCAGATGTTAATGAGAATGGTAGATGGGATGGTGGTAACCTCTGGCTGCGTCGCCGACCAGAAGAGGTTATTTACTCTAATCCTTTAGTTGTAAAAACGGGTTGGTTAATTAAGGATATTAGATTAGAATTACCTTTTTAAAGAAATAGTTCCCAATTTGCTATTTTTTAACCTAAATAACACCGACAGGCACTAACTCGTGATACAGTTTCTCATACATATCCATAACGGTATCTAAATCAAATTCTTGTGCTTTGGTCAAGGCATTTTGACTAAACTGTTTATGAAGCTCAGGGTTAGATAATAGCTTAATTGTATTCGATGCCATATCATCTACATCACCCACTTTACTTACAAAGCCTGTTATACCATTAATATTAACTTCAGGTATTCCCTCTGCATCACTACTTATTACTGGCACTTCACAGGCCATTGCCTCTAGTGCTGCTAAACCAAAGCTTTCCTTCTCACTAGGCAGAAGAAATATATCTGCAATACTAAGAACTTCTTCTACAGCTTCTATTTTACCTAAAAATCTGACATCGTGACCCAAGTTTAATTGTCTAACTTTTTGTTCAATACCTGCACGCTCTGGACCGTCTCCAACTAAAAGCAGTTTACAGGGTATAATTTCTCTTACTATTGCAAAAATGTCGATTACATCTTCAATCCTTTTCACTGGTCTAAAGTTGCTGATGTGTACGAGTATCTTTTCGCCATTTGGCGCTAGCGCTGTTTTGAAATGATCCTTTTTCTTTTTGTTAAATCTTTCGAAATCTACAAAATTCGGTATTACCCTAATTTCCTTTCTAATGTCGAAAAATCTATACGTTTCATCTTTTAAGTATTCAGATACCGCTGTAACTGCATCACTTTGATTGATGCTAAATGTAACGGCAGGTTCATAGGTAATGTCTTTACCTACCAGTGTAATGTCTGTACCGTGTAGGGTAGTTACTACAGGTATATTTATGTTTTGCTGTAATAGTATTTGTTTAGCAACATAGGCAGCAAAGGCGTGTGGTATTGCGTAGTGTACGTGCAATATGTCCAGTTGCTCATACTTAATAACATCTACCAGCTTGCTGATAAGGGCAGATTCATAGGGTACATACTCAAAGAGGGGGTAGGCCATTACATTTACCTCGTGATAATACAAATGGGTGCCGAGACTCTCTAGTCTGACTGGCTGCGCAGTACTAATAAAATGGACGTAGTAACCCTTATTAGCTAAGGCTTTGCCTAACTCTGTCGCCATAACTCCACTACCGCCATAGGTAGGGTAACATACTATTCCAATTTTCATAGATTTTATAATTTTTGACTCAATGGTTTGAGTTTAGCTTTATTTTAAGGTGATGTAACATATCAGTTACCATTTTGGTTAAATCGTATTCGTGATTCCAGTTCCAATCTTTTCTTGCGTCGGAATCATCTATACTCGCTGGCCAAGAATCAGCAATTCCTTGCCTAAAGTCAGGTTTATAAGTTATTTCAAACTCAGGTATATGTTTCTTTATTTCTACCGCTAATTGTGCAGGTGTTACTGAAAATCCCGCAAGATTGTAACTGCCCTTTGCTTAATGTTTACAGCCTCAGTTGTCATTATATTAACTGTTGCATTTATGGCATCAGGCAAATATAACATAGGCAATTCTGTATCTGCAGATAAAAAGCACTCATATTTACCGTGTAATATAGCTTGGTGAAATATGTGAATGGCATAGTCTGTAGCGCCACCGCCAGGTTCTGCAGCCCAACTAATTAGACCAGGATAACGAATGCTACGAGTATCAACACCATACTTTTGGAAATAGTATTCACACCAACGTTCACCTGCTAATTTGCTTATTCCATAGACAGTGTTTGGATCCATAATGCAGTTTTGTGGAGTATTGTGCCTAGGTGTATTTACTCCAAATGCTGCAATACTACTCGGCCAATAAACTCTTTCTAGTTTCTGGTCTTTTGCAATATTTAGAACATTTAGCAGACTTTGCATATTTAACTCCCAACCGAACATCGGATTTTTTTCTGCTGTTGCACTTAGTAATGCAGCTAAGTGATATACTTGAGTTATCTTATATTCTTGAATTATATCACTTAACAGCTTTCCGTCTAATACATTCAACATCAAGTATCTACCGTCCAAGTCGGTTTCTGTTTCTTGTTTTATATCGCTTGCAATTACGTGGTCGTTACCATATATTTCTCTTAATCTTTTAGTTAATTC
This sequence comes from Bacteroidota bacterium, assembly GCA_034440515.1. Lineage (GTDB taxonomy): Bacteria > Bacteroidota > Bacteroidia > CAILMK01 > CAILMK01 > JAWXCF01. The sequence goes on along the minus strand of JAWXCF010000039.1, from coordinate 7,863 downwards.
AACCCCAACTTGCCCGCCTGCGCCTAATAGTAAAATATTCGTTTCTGACATTAATATAATTCAATTTTCAAGCTCAAAAATAGCGATATATTGGGTATTTATTGGTTATGATAATCGAATGTAGTAGTCGTAATTGCATTTATGAAAATGTGAATCTAGAGGATGATTCTGCCTTATTGAAATAATAAAATTAATAATTTCCTTTCAGTTCAATTGATTTCAATTTGTCTAAAGCTTTAATCATATTTACTTTACGTTTATGAAGATTTGCCCAAGGATTATCTATTTTTTTTACTCGATCAGGAACATTAAACAGGGTAAAGTTGGAAATTTTTAAACTAGCATTCACTTCGTCCCAGTTTAAGGGTGTTGAAACGGTTGCCCCAGTCTTAGGCCTAACGGAATAAGGCGATGCAATAGTTTGCCCCATTCTATTTTGTAAAAAATCCAAATATATTTTTTTTGGTCTTTTAGCTGGGCTTCGCTCGATACTGGTTGTTTTGGGAAATTTCTTTTGAAGTATAGTGACAAAATATTTCGCAAATTCTACAGCGATATCGTAATTATATTGAGAAGCTAAATAGCTGTAAATGTGTAGACCTTTAGACCCAGACGTTTTGATAAATACTGGAATCCCAATTAAATCAAATAATTCTTTAGCACCTAATGCTACTATAATGGTATCAGTAAAAGCAACATCGTGCGGGTCTAAATCTATAACCATATACTTGGGTTTATCAGGCATTTTATAGTCACTTAACCAAGGATTTATTTCTATACAGCCCAAATTAACCATATATAAAAGACTAGCTTTATCTGATCCCACTATGTAATTAATTGTTTTATCATACTTTCAGAGTACACATTATGTGTTTTGATCCATTTAGGTATCTTCTCTACATCTACATCTTTTTGGAAAAACCCTTCATCATCTATGCCGCCGGGTTGGCGCTTCATACTAAGTGGTTTATCTTTTATATAGGGTATAATATGCTCAGACATTATATCATAATAGTTTAATAGCTGACCCTTTGTTATGTTTTCTACCTCCCAAAATATCTTGTTTAAGTTGGTTAATTTTAACGATTTAGTACCTATTTTCATAAGTTTATCATTATCTTCATTAGTTGTAACATTTTGTAATTCAATATCTAAATCAATGGTACTTTTATCTAGTCTTAAGCCTTTGAAAACAGGGTGTCGCATTCTCCCTTCTTTTGTCATTTCAGCATATACTACTTCACAAACTAGTTTAGGTTTTACCCATATTATACTAGTTTTATGAGCAATCTTTTCATTTAAACTGGGCGTTTTCGTAATTAGCGGTTCTAATGTATTGAACAAATCAGAGAGTGATTTTTCATCAAAGCCTGTACCACAATTCCCGATGTATTTGATTTTGCCAGCTACAGATATTCCAAGTATTAATGATCCAATATGTTTCTTACTTCCTGCTGGCATAGTAAATCCACAAATAATAGTTTCTTGGCTCAATGTTAATTTATGTTTAAGCCAAGCATCACTACGTTTATTACTTAAGTATTTGGAGTTAATATCTTTTGAAATAATTCCTTCCCAGCTTTCTTTTTTAGCATTTTCAAACAGGTTTTCACCATCATCATAAAATTCTAGTAACTTAATTTTTCCTGTTTTTGAGAATGATTCGAAAAGGACAGATAGTAAATTTTTACGTTTTATTAATCCTAAATTTCTTAAGTCGTGATGATCTATGAAAAGTATATCAAATACATAATAGACTAATTGATAGTCTTTTGTGTCACCGTTGTAGATTTGCAGGGCTTGAAAATCACTTTTTCCTTTTTTATTTTCAATTACTATTTCCCCGTCTAAAATAATTATTTTATCAATTAATAGTAGATTAGAAAGTATTTGAGGAAATTTTATACTAAAATCGATACTGTTTCTAGATATTAGATTCGCATTTTTACCAGTAATGCTAATGGCTCTATACCCATCTAGTTTCTTTTCATAGATTTTGTCTGCGTCGTTAATTACAATGCTAGCCCCATTTTTTGCCATCATAGGTTTGAACTCTGCTAATTCAGGCAGGCTTTCAACATTTTTCGACTCAACTTTAACATTTTTTTTTGTTATGATTTTTAAATTCGGTAAAGTTTTAACTTCATTGTCTTTGTTATTTTTTAAAACTTTAATTTCATTTGGAACAAATAATTCGCTATCATATTTTTCATTCGCAGCGAAATCATCTTTATGTTTGATAAGTAACCAAGAATTATTGTTATCGCTATTATCATTTTTTAGTTTTACTAAAGCAAATTCACCCTTCACTCTTTCCCCAAATAATCTAAACTTTAAATTACCCTCTTTTAAACCTTTATGTAAAGTCATTATATCATCTGCCCGATCAACTGATAACGATTCATAATATCCTTGATCCCATATAATAACTACACCTCCACCATATTCACCTTGTGGTATAAGTCCTTCAAAATCTTTATAATCGTACGGATGATCTTCTACCATTATAGCTAGACGCTTGTCTTTGGAGTTCATTGATGGTCCTTTCGGAATTGCCCAACTTTTCAAAACACCATCCAATTCTAGGCGAAAATCATAATGTAAATGACTAGCGTGATGCCTTTGAATAACAAACGCTAGCTTTTTAGATTAGATTTTCCCGCTTTTGGTTCTGTGGTTTTAGTAAAATCTCTTTTTTTATTGTATTTATCTAGCCCCATTTCTGGTTTAAGCTTGATTGCTTTTTAGGCTTTTCATTAACGTATCATATAGGCTATCATCATCATTACTTACTGCTTTAAGTTTTTTAACTGTTGCACGCTTCCCCTTAGCTTTTGCCTTAATTATTTTTAATAGGTCATCATTATAGGTGTCCTTAAATTTACTAATATCAAACTTTTCCTGATATTGCTCTATTAATGAAGTGCCATATCTATTTCTTTTTTTGGCAATGCTTTGGTATCAGGCAGTTTTAAATCATCTGGTTTCCTTAGTTCATTTTCAAATCGTATTCTGGTGATTGCTATCACATTGTCAAGTGGATGAATTATGCATAGATTTTCTTTAGTACGTAATACAAACCGACCTACCCCTACTTTACCAGATTTTTTTAGTGCCTGTAATAGTAAAATATATGCTTTAGAGTTCTTTGCATCAGGCTCTGCGAAAAAAGATGACTCATAATACATTAAATTGATTTCTTCTGTATTTACGAAGCTCTCTATCTCAATAAGTTTTGTTTTTACGGGGCTAGCATCTGCAAAATCTTTATCATCTAGTATTATATAATTATCATCTAGTTTATATGCTTTTACTATTTGATTATAAGGTACTTCTTTATTGGTATTTTCATTTATACGTTTGAATCTAATCTTAGAATGATCCTTTTCATCTAACATATCTAAATCAATGCTGGTAGATTCAACAGCAGTATATAACTTAATGGGGATATTTACCAATCCGAAACCTATGGAGCCTTTCCAAATAGAGCGCATAATTATATTTAATGTAATATTATAACCCTCAACGCTGAAGGAGGTTTAGTTTTTAACTAAACAATTACTATTAAAGATTATTAGTTATAGAGATTTGCCTAAACTATTTCTTATTAAATCTAATGGTTATAGGGGCTTGACCAGGCATATAGATTCTAAGGATGTAAAGCCCTGCTGAATAAGTGCTAATGTCCCATTGTGAGTCTGCGACGGGTATTCTACCTGATTGTACGATGCTGCCCTGTGAGGTTAATATGGCGTAGCTGACAGGAGTACCAGGCGCTATGCCGGGTAGAATTGGTGCCTTAATCTTAAGAATATCTTCAACTGGGTTGGGATATACCGTCCAACTGCGGCTAATAACTGGGGCTGGGTCACCTGTTTCAGGATCTATTGATACAAATGGTTCGCAACCAATAGTTTTGCCTCTAACTTCTGATCTTAGACTTGCCATTTGTGTATAAAGTTTATCGCCTGGACAACTGGTGTTGCAGGCATCTCTATGCGCCGTTAACCTATAAAAATATTCGCCTCCTGGGTCATTTATGGGGTGCCTAGCGCGTTCTATTGGATCTAAGCCTTCCTTACCCATTTTCCACGATAAAACGGCAGAAAGACTATTTATGGACGTATCAGTGGGAATTTGGCTGGTGAATGATCCTATCATACTAATGCCAAATGTGTTGCTGTTTTTGGCACATAAATGGGCGCCCATTACATTGTCGTCTTCTATTATACCTTTACCATCTCTTCCCTCAAATATGGTTCCGTCAGGAGCTATTAAATAATTGTAAGCAATATCATCCCAACCGTTAACTTGGGTATGATACAAGTAAATGTTACGTACTCTAGCTAGATAATCGGTGTCGTTATTAGGGGTTTCGGTATGATGTACAAAACAAAACTTAGTAACGGTCATTATAGGTTTATTCCTTGGAGCAGGCAAACCCTCGCGCCAAATGCTTTGATCGACAACTAATGGTTTTTCACATCGACTTCTTAATGTGGATTGTTGTTTTCGAATCTTTGCAATTTCTTTATAAGCATCAGGTTTAGATTCTGGTGCATATAGAGATTTTAGTGTAGCGATACCATTATATCCTGGTGCATTTAGTGTGATGTATCCTTCTGTAATTTGTTTAAGTAATAGATAAGCCTGCCAACCATTAGTAGGGTCTATATCTATATCGTGAGTCATTCGCATTGTACCACTGTTTGCTGCACTAAAACTTACTTGCCCTGGCCACTTTCCTGAACCTATTACGACAATCATTGCAGACGGACCATCTATAAATACCTCTGCTCGCCCATCTATAAATTTTATTGTAGTTTGTCGCTGATTTTCATTCACTTTCGTCCAGCTTTGTGCTGATAGTTGAATACTGCATAAAATGAAGACAAATACTTTAAAAAAGCTCATAATTAAGGCAATATATTTATAACGGGAAGCTCGGTAAATTGATATTGAAATCTCTTGCACTTCTTATTTTGCAGGGCTCAAATCTTTCACCATATTATCAGCAGCATTTATATCAATTTTTTGTTCTTTACCATATCGTTGAGCTTCTTTAGCTCTTGCTAAAGCTGTCTTTTTGTCGCCAATCTTTAGATACATATTAGCTGCTAACATAGCTGAGTTATAGTCTTTGTTTAAAAAGTAGCTTCTGTCTAGAAATGATGCACCTTTTTCCAATGCTTTCTTATTATCTGTTTTTTCCCAAATTAGAGTTGACATCTTGTTAAGTTCGTCGTTATTGTTTTTGGCATATTTATACCATTCATCTAGACTTTTTACCAGTTTATCTTGGTCAATATGAAAAACATAATATATACTTCTAAATTGGTAACCCATCATCTTTTTTAGCTTAGATGTGTCGTTAATAAAGTATTCTGTTACTTTCATAAAGCTAATTTCATTACCTGCTCTGCCAAAATTATCTAATGATGCAAACAGTTTTTGTTGTAGGTTATTAGTAGCATCTTCACCATAAACTTTTACAAATTGATCACTGTTTTTATAAACATACACGAATGTTTCTGATAATACATCAGTTTCCATATCACGAAAATATGGGTAAATTTCTGGTCTAATTATATCTGTTTTCTTTATTTGAGCAAAGTAAGCCTTACTAATTTCTTTTTGAACTTCTGGTTCTATTTGATAAGTGGCAAGCATCAACTTTCTAAGGAAAGCAGTATCGCTTTTGCCCTTTCTAAATTGCAATATCTGCCCAGATAAATTTCTATTAGGATCTAATGAAATTTCACCCTCAGCTAGTAACTCCATCGTGTTTTTACCACCTACTATTTTATGCACCATTTTACCTGTGCTATCTAATATCATCATAGTCGGGTAGAAAGCGATGCTGTAGGTTCTGGCAATTTCTCTGCCTTCACCCTCTTCCATATCTGATTTATAACAGACAAAGTTTTTATTATAAAATTGTGCGATAGTATCTTGGGTAAATACGTCTCGCGCCATTACCTTACACGGACCGCACCATTTGGTATAACAATCTATAAAAATGTATTTATTGCTGGTTCTGCTTAATTTTTTTATATCAGCAAAGCTCCCTTCCTCGAACTTGATTCCTTGTGCCCAAGTTGAAGTAGATAAGCTTATTAAAATTGAGAATATTAGAGTGACTCTAATAAAGATATATTTGATCATATTGGTATATTATAGGTGTAATTATGCAACGAAATAACAAAGTACAATACTGATACCAAAGCCATTAAAATAAAATCTACTTTTTGGTGCTTAGTTGCCAAGAGTTGTTGTTTTCTGCGGTTTCTTTTATCACAACACCTTCTCTGCTTTTAACTAGTGCAGTAGCCTTGTTATTTGATATGGTGCAATTAACTATGTGCATATCTTCAACTTTTTCATTTTCAAACAGAGCAGGAACTGGGTTCAGTTTACTGCAATCATTGTTTTCTATTACTGTGTTTACAAATGCAATATGCTCTATAGCACCCAAATACATACTACCACTGCCGTTTACATTATTATGAAGGATGCAGTCGAATATTTGAATATTTTTAGATTGAAGTATGCTTAATATTTTACCACTGTTTTCATATATTTCAGTCTTATGCAATACAACATTAGTAGAATTTATACTAGTAAAGCCTTCAATACCGCAACCGTATAGATGACATTTCTCTATGAAAATGCCTTTGCTGTCTTGAGCCATAATAACACCAGCACCACAAAAGCCTTTTGGTTTGTGCCCAGCAGTAATGCCCTCTATAATAATGTTGTTACATTTATTAAATTGTAAAACATAGAAAAAGGCACTGGTTTGCGTTATTTTGGTTGTTTTGTCAGCCTCAGCCTTAATTTTTAAATTGTTGCAATTACTAATTATAAGGCCATTTTCTACTTGAGCATATATTTGCTCTAAGTCTTTTATAGGTTTATCAGGTATCATTATTTCAGATCCAGCCTTTACTATTATAGTTCTATCTGACCCGATTGCTTTATATAATTCGCTGAAAGTAGATACTTTAATTATTTTGGTATCCATCATTGCACTTTGTTCCGGAACCATCATTTGCAATATAGTAAACGTTTGAGCTGTAGAATCTGAATTAGAGCTGTCGTTTAAAGAATTGCTGTCAGTGTTTTTATTCTCTGAACTATTATTACAAGCACTAAAAGATGCCAGAATTATTAGAAAGCCAAAGGCTATTAAAATTTGATTTTTACGCATATTATTTTATCTGCTTTTCGACATTTGGTTAAGTTGATCGAACATTAGTTTGGTTTGGGGCAAGTTAGGGTATTTTTTCTCCAAGTTTTCTAATATTATTCTTGCTTGAGCTAATTTACCTTGAGCTGCAACATTTTGGGCTTTAAGCATATATAGGGCAGCTTCTGCGGGTATTTTAGCCTCTTTACCATCTGCCATTGTACTAGGTATTTTTTCAGTCTTGTAGTTTTTGTGTGCTTCTATTTTATTAAAAGTCGCATCGGCGTCAGCAAATTTTTGCATTTGTATTTGCAAACCAGCCATTATGAATAGGTATCTTAATTTAGGAGATTTTTTATATAATTCTCTAGTTGTTTGCATTGCTTCTTCTGGAGTCTTGCTCGTCATTATTTTCAGATCATCCATATCTTCACTTTCCGGTGCATTAGTTCTTTCTTTAAGAACTTGTTTGGTTGATTTATCTAGTCCTGCACCAGCATAAATCATAGCTAAAGTATCTTGCATTCCTGCATTTGCCAGGCTATCCTCAACTAACATAGAATTGATAGCAACTATCTGGGTGTAAGGGTCTTGATTTTTCTTACCCTGTAGATATAGTTTATAGTAAAATGATTCTTTGTTAATTTTATTAGCTGTTTTTACAGTAGAATCTT
>JAWXCF010000038.1:0-64577 GCA_034440515.1 Bacteroidota bacterium | reverse complement strand
GCCTAATATTATTTCTCTTTAAATTTCAAATGCTTGGTCTGTGATGCAATATCATTATATTATAAAGAATTGTATCAAGATAGAATTGTAATTTTCATTTATATGACTACGTATTATTCTACACAAAAGAGTGGATTAAAAAATGACTATGAAGGTGAGCCCTATTTGTTTCGTATTTCAATTTCAAAACTATATATACAATTTATTTCAACTAGTTTTCCAACGACTTCGGCTGTAGTAAGTTCCGAAAATATTACCATTGTAAATGATGAATTGATAATTTACTTTACAATTATGGCCCAATTTCTATTTTTAATTTAAAAAAGAACAAGCAAAAAGGAATTGATTCAGATACAATTTATGGTATCCAATTTTCTAAAGTTAGGTATACTACGTTTTTTAGTTTGTATGAGGAAAGGTATTTTTACAAATTATATCATTTCACCTGGTGGTAACATTGGTAGAAAAGTTTACATAAACAAATTATCAAAAAAAATCTAAATATTATTTAGAAAACCATAAAATTTGGTTCATAAACTTAATATACAAATTGGTCGCAATTCCAGTTTATAACAGATTTTATTCAATTAATGATTGATAGTTGGATTAAGTTAACCATCTTTTATTTCTCATTACTTTTTAAATAATACTTAATAACAGGGTGAGAAAACACACTAATTAGCACAATTACCAGACCTAAATAAGTCAAATTGTCAAATTTCTTATTTTCCTTAAAAATAATTATGGCCATTATTATTCCATAAATCGGCTCAAGATTGATAGCTAATGATGCTGAAAAAGCCGATATTTTCTTCAATACATTTAATGCTAAAACAAAGGGTAGGGTTGTACATACTATCCCTAATATGAGTAGCCAAACTAAGTCGTTTAGATTTGGTATAAGACGAAGATCTGGTTGTGAGATGTATAGTATTGGGAATAATAATCCAAGTAATACAGCCCCTGCTCCTAATTCTAAAAATGTTATAGCTTTAGCATCTATTTCTTTTACAAATTTTGAATTTAAAACAGGAAATATAGCTGCCATTAATGCAGAAAATAGTCCTACTATTAGTGCTATTAGTGAGGCATTAGTGAAATAATAGATTAGGAAAATACCCGGTATGACCAATATTCCCAATCCAACCTCTAGCAAATCTATTTTTCTTCTTACGACAATTGGTTCTATTATACTTGTAAAGAAACTGGTAGTTGCCAAACAAGCAAGTGCAACGGTGATACTACTTAATTTTATTGAGCCATAGAATGCAATCCAGTGGAGGGTAACAATAATCCCTATTCCTAATAGTTTCCACTTAGTACGTGTAGATATAACCCTTATATTAGGTATAAGACCCCTAAAAACCAAAAGACTTAGGCAGGTAATTACTAATCTATAAAAAACCAAAGGCAATGCAGATATGCTAATTAGCTGACCTAAAATAGCAGTAAAGCCCCAAAGAAATATTACAAAATGTAATATTAAATAGGAGCGTCTTGTATCTGTCAAAGGATCTTAATTACTAAATTAGATTAACTGAGCAACTTGAGTGAAATTCTCTATTTGATGGTGATTAGAGCTGACAAATACTTCATTGTCTGACCTATGCACTTGTACAGTTATCATCCCTGCAGATTTAGCTGCATCTAGCTCAGCAGGTACATCACTTAGGAATAGAATACAATTAGCCTTTAGGCTTAGGTATTCTGTAATTTTAAGGTACGATGCTCTTTCAGCTTTAGGTCCTACCATAGTTGGGTCTATATAATCGCTAATTAATGGAGTAATGTCTCCTAATTCAGAGTATTCCATTAATAGTTTTTGGGCTAATACACTGCCACTGCTGTATATACCAATTAGTATATCTGATCCCGTCCAGCTAATGAATGAACTCAACACATCGTTATAGAGGTGTGCTTTTAATTCTCCATTTTTATAACCTTTGTCCCAGATTAAGCCTTGTAATATTTTCAAGGCAGGATGTTTCCTATCTGTTGTTATCCAACTCTTTAAGAAAGTGATGCATTCATCAATTTCTACAGCTTTGTCAGTTTCAACTTTAATTGTGTTTAGTGCCTCTGCTAGTGCAGCTTGCACTGTACTTTCCTGTAGGTACTTATGTGCAAAATCTGAAATGTGAAGCAATGAATATGGGAATAAAACTTTATGCACATAGTTTATGCTACAGGCAGTTCCCTCTAGGTCTGTTAATATATATTTTATCATACGCCAGCAGGATCATTATCATATTTAGGATTGTACTTCTGGTCAATACCAGATTCTGTGTAATGTGGAACCCATCCAGATTGATCTGTGAATACCCTAATAGCCTTAACAAATGGAGGTGTGCCAAGGTCAAACCAATGTGAAATGCCAGGAGGCACACTAATCAAATCTCCAGCTTGGCAAAGAACATTAAATATCGGCTCATCATTACCCAAATTAAACCAAAAGTATCCCTGACCATCTACGAAGAATCTAATTTCATCTTCGGTATGGGTGTGTTCTTTTAGAAATTTGGCTCGAATGGCAGGCAAATTTTCAGTTTCACTATGTACGTTTAATACATCTGCAGTTTCGTAACCCATTTTTTTCATAAATGGCATTAGACTTTCTGTATAAGCACCTAAGATAGTAGCTTGATCGGCATCATTTTGCAATTCAACATTAGCTGACCATTGATCAAACCAAATGCCCCTTTCTTGTAAGAAGTCTTTTATGTCAACTGGGTTGCTATTGCTATAGTTTGAGTCTGGAATATTAAGAACGGCCATACAATTTACTTTTAAACGTTACTTCAAATAAAAATTCTAACACTTCTATATGTCTTCGAGCTTCTTTTATAGTTTTACCCCAAGTGTATAGACCGTGTCCAGCTAATAAAAAGCCGTACATATTTGGATTTGATGCCTGATACATACGAATTTTTTGACTAAGACTGGTCATATCTTGATCATTATCAAATATTGGAATGTCAACAGAATGATTGTGGGTTGCAATGCCAGAAAGTCCCTTTAGCAATTCATAACCAGCTATCGTTACCTTACCCTCAGCTAAATGTGCGGTACTTAGTACAGTATTTATGGCTGAGTGGGTATGAAGTACACAGTTGGTCAGTGGGTTTTCATATATTAAAGTATGAAGCAAGGTTTCTGCACTAGGTCTAAGTTCCACGTCCTCAACTGGCTCACCGGAATTATTAATAATCATTAAATCATTATAATCAAATTCGCCTTTATCTTTACCTGACTGACTGATGCAGTACATATCGTGGTCTGGAATTCTGAATGAATAGTTGCTACTGGTAGCTGGTGCCCAATGTTGACTATGCAAGAAGTGAATGCAGGTTACCAATTCCTCTTTTAGGTGATCAATACTACTATGGTCAAATAACATTATTTCGGTATTTCAAACAAAGTACCGTCAATCTAACTTGAAACTGAAAAAAATAATAAAATATTTATTTCCCATTTACTTTAATTAAGCTAGTTGTTAATTCTGGGTTTACCTATTTTAGGTATTCTCTTTATTAAATTATTTGTTAGACTTCAATTAATAGACTTCAATCCTAACACTACACTCTAATACTTATAGATTTATATTTGAACTAAAGTCTTACACTAAATTAAAAAAGATGATTATACTAGAGCAAACAATAATAAGTGAAGAATTATTAGATAACGAATTTGTTTGTAATTTATCTGCTTGCAAAGGTGCCTGTTGTGTAGAGGGGGACATCGGCGCACCAATCACTTCAGCCGAGGCAACTATCATAACTGACAATATAAATGCCATAATTCCATATATGAGTGAGGCTGGAATAGGTTTGTTAGAGGAACGTGGATTTTATGAATATGACACAGATGGAGAGCTAGTAACTACCTGTATAGACGGAAATGAGTGTGTATTTGTACTTACTCAGCCAGACGGCATACACAAGTGCGCAATAGAAACGGCACATTTAGCTGGTAAGCTAGAGTTTCATAAACCATTAAGTTGTCATTTATACCCTATTAGGGTATCTAAAGTAGGAGGCTATGATGCACTTAACTACAACCGTTGGTCTGTTTGCAGTCCAGCTTGTAGTTTGGGCGAGGCATTGGGAATGCCTATATATAAATTTCTAAAGGAACCACTTATCAGAGCGTATGGTCCAGTTTGGTATCAAGATTTAGAGCAAATAGCAGAAGCCTACACAGATGAGTCTAAAACTGCATTATAATTACTTATATTCACTCGTTTTAATAGATTAGCTTGCACATTTGCTAGCGAAATAATTAAGAGTATGTTAGACGAATCACCAATAGTTAAGCTTGGCGCCGTAAATAATTTAAGTGATGCTCGTTGGGCAGCAGCTGCAGGAATTAATTTGCTGGGGTTTAGCTTTAATCCTGATAATCCAAGCTATGTAGCACCGGACAAGGCTGCAGAAATAATCAATTGGATGACAGGTCCTTTGCTAGTTGGGGAATTTAATGGAGATATAGCTGAGCTAATGTTAAATATGCAGGAGCGTCTGAATCTAGATTACATTCAATTAAATGATTACAAGCCGAACATTTGGTCGAGTATATCAGAGCATTGTAGCATTATTCAACACGTTGAAGTCATAGACTTAGCTCAATTAGATAAAATAGTACAAGATATAGCTAATGCCAAGAATGCTCCAGAATTATGGATTATAGCTTGCAAAGATTTTACAAATGTTGAGCTTGATTTTAGAATAAAGTTACAAGATATAATTGAAATGAGCAACGTATTGCTTCAAGTATCAGACTTTAAAGCTGATGCAATTAAAGTACAAGAATTATATATGCCTCTAGGTTTTCATTTTATAGGTGGAGATGAAGAACAACCCGGTATGAAAGATTTCGATGAATTGGAAATCGATATGGACATAGTTGAGAAAATTAAATCCAATAAGGCATAATAAATATTGACGACTTATTTAGCCTTCTTTATTAGAATTCGCTTGGTAGGATAATCAGCTTTATATTCCCCTTTTATTATATTATTTAACCTGCTCTTTATCAAGACTTTCTTAAAGTTTGGAATTAAATCAGTAAAAAGTACTCCCTCTATATGATCGTACTCGTGCTGTATAATTCTTGCAGCAATTCCATCAAATACAGTTGTGTGGCTAATGAAATTCCTGTCTAAATAAGTGATTTTTATGATTTCAGGTCTTTCAACCATTTCTCTAATTCCTGGAATACTTAGGCAACCCTCTTCAAATTTCCAAGTCTCTCCACTTTCTTCTGTTATTTCAGGATTTATAAAAACTTCCCTAAAATTTTTGTACTTGTCTTCATCCATACCACCAGCATCCACAATAAATACTCGAATGGATTTCCCTATTTGCGGGGCAGCAAGTCCAACTCCCTTGGCGTTATCCATTGTTTCAAACATATTATCTAGTAATAGTTGAATATCAGGATACCCTGTAGTTATGTCTTCAGCTTGTTTTTTTAAGACAGGATTTCCTAGTACCACAATCGGTAATATCATTTGACTAAAAAATTAATTTGCAAAAAGTAGTTATCCCACAAAGCTACATTTACAATATTATTATATTGAAATATTTATTATAGACTGTACATATAGTTTTGTAAAAGTATGGTAGCACTAACTTGATCTACCAATGATTTATCTTTTCTATCTTTTTTTTTTATCCCGCTGTTTAGTATGGCATTAGCTGCTAGCTTGCTGGTAAAGCGCTCATCTAGTCTGATAATGGGGATAGAACTATGATTTTTTGTCATAAAAGCAATAAATTCTAGTATAAATCTTTCCACTTCGTTTACATCACCACCTAATGTAAGTGGCAGCCCAATTACTAATTTTTCAACTTCGTTAGCTTGTATATAATTGCTCATCCATTTCGGTAAGTCGTGAGTAAGCACTGTAGTTAATCCAGTAGCGATGATTTTTAATGGGTCACTTACTGCTATGCCACATCTTTTTTGTCCATAATCTATCGCCATTAGTCTTCCCATCGCTTAATCTTTAAATTCGTTTATTTATAGGCAAAGCTATGCACATATATTTGCCCCCAGCACAATTCATTCCAATGCATCTGACCGAAATAAGTATAGAAAACTTTAAAAACTATGAGAAGTTGCAACTAAGCGACTTAGGTCAGGTAGTTTGCTTTACTGGGTTAAATGGTGTAGGCAAAACGAATATATTAGATGCCATTCACCTGATGTGCACCGGTAAAAGTTACTTTACAGCGCAAGACGCCAGTTTGATAGCTATTTGGCAAAACTATTTCGCCATAAGAGGCAATGTTGTAAATTTTGACCATAACTATCACTTAGAGTGCATACTAATAGAGGGTAAACGCAAGGTAATTAGGCAAAATGAGGCTGCATTCTCTAAAATTTCAGAATATTATGGCAACTATCCTATTGTAATGATAGCCCCAGCAGATTTAGAATTGGTAAATGGATTAAGTGAGGGGCGACGAAATTGGCTAGATGCTTTAATCAGTATGACTGATAAGCTGTATTTGAATAATTTAATACAGTATGAGAAAATATTGAAGCAGAGAAATGCTGCATTACGTCAAATTAATGAAAAACCCAGTATGCAATCGATGTTGGGAATTTATAATGAACAGCTAATTCCTTTAGGTGAAAATATCTATAAAGTTAGACTTGAATTTATGACGGAGTTTGTACCATTGTTTGGAAAAGTATATGGTCAAATATCTCATAGTAAAGAGAATGCTAAACTAAATTATGTATCAACATTATCGGATCAAGCATTTCAATTGGGATTGGAACAAAGCCTGAGAAAAGACATTGCGTTGGGTAGGACTAATACAGGCATTCATAGAGATGAGATTGGAATGATGATAAATGATGCATCTGTAAAGAAGCAGGGCAGTCAAGGTCAACAAAAAACCTATTTGATAGCAATAAAACTTGCCCAATATTTGTATCTGCATTCGAAAAAAGGATTTGCACCCATTTTATTACTTGACGACATTTGTGAACGTTTAGATGATGAACGCTTGAAGAATTTATTCTCTTGGATAATTGGTCAAGAAATGGGACAGATTTTTATTACAGACACTTCTGTAGATAGATTGAGGCAAATTATAGATGGAAAGTTTGAAGGTATTAGATATTATCATTTACAAAATTCAAGCGCACAACTACTTTAATGAAACCAATAATAAATAAACTTAGACTTGGATTACTTTTAGCATCAACTATCTATTTAGTAACTTGTAAACCAGATAATAAATCTACTAAGGGCAACACGAACGATAAAAATTCAATAGCAAAAGGAAAATCAGATAACCCGCCAAATATTGATTCAGGTAGGAAGCAAAGTACGGAGATTAAGTTAGCCCCAACTCAGTTTAATTACACAATGAACCCTGGTAAATCTGCTGGTATAATTAATATATTTTTTACAAGGGCGAAGCTAGATAGCGTATATGGTAAAGCAAACGTTAGCAATAGGTTAGTACAAGTAGATGGTAAGCCTATGACCGTAACTGTTCTGTTTGCTGGTACAACAGCTGAAGCAGAAATAGTGTGGAGTGACACCATTTATCAGAAATATCCTGTGCGATTACGCATTAAAAACGAAAACAGCATTTGGAAATTTTCCGATGGAATTAAAATAGGTACAAGCATAGAAGAATTAGTTAAACTAAATGCCCAAGATATTCATCTATATGGGTTTGGCTGGGAATTTGGAGGTCTAATAGCTGATTGGCGTGGTGGTAATTTAGATAAAGATTACCAAGCTAAGGTTAAGACCAACATATTTCTCGCACAACAAGGTAAAACATCTATTGACGAAGCCACCAAAAAGCACATATACACTCAACAAAGATTAAATAGCAATGACCCTACACTCAAATTGCTTAATTTGAAAGTGAGTATTATTGATTTTTTCTTTATGTAACTCATTATGAACAGAATAGTTATACTTCTTACAGTATTTATATTTCAAATGCACACCGGTACTGCCCAAACAAATAAGGTGGTAAAGGATTTGCAAAAGGGTATGAGCCTGATGGTAAATGGCAAAATGGTCGAAGCCAATACTGTATCTAAAAATTTAATTACTTCATTTCCTAAAGACTTAGCAGGTTATTACCTACGGGCGATGATTTACATTGAAAAAAAGGAAATGGAAAAGGCATTACCAGACTTAACTAAAATAGAGTCAGCCTACTTTGATACTAAAAGCCTACAAACAAAAAACTTAGAGACCGTTTCTATTCAGCAACTTGGTACATTGGACAAATACACACTTGTGTTGCAAGCGCTTGAAATAAAGGCTAAGTACTTAATAACTATTAAACAATATTCTAATGCCTCTAATACATTTGATCGGGTTCGTAGGCTAACTACTAGCCCATTAGCTGATGAAAGCTATTACAATTCTGTAAATAAAGAGGGTAATTTAGATAAAGCTTTGTTTGGCTATGACAGTTTGGCTAGAGCAAACTATCGACCATCATTTATGATGCAAAAGGCTGGCGGTGTTGCCCTGAATCAAGGCAATAAGTTACTGGCTATTAATTACTATGATGCTGTACTTAAGGCAGATACGGCAGAATATTTCGTTTATTTATATAGGGGATATGCTTATTTAGAATCTGCTCGCGCTGCAGAGGCTGTTGCTGACCTTTCCAAGTTTTTGTCTATTTATCCCAATGACATACAGGCTACCTATTACTTAGCCAATGCATATTATGGTAAGAAAAACTATAATGAATCAATCATATACTGGAAAAGGGTGTTGAAAAACGACCCTAGCTTTTCAGATGCTTGGTTCAGACTAGCTCTGACTTACGGCGATAATAATGATTATTCACAGGCCATAGCTGCTTATGATAAAGCCCAAGAATTAGCACCTAAAAACTATTTTATTTATACCAACAGAGCAATAGCTAGAAAATTTCTACACCAAGACAAGGAACTCATTTGCAACGACTTAAGAGAAGCAATAAAACTTGGTTCTGAAAAAGCCATTCTAATGGCAGAGGGTGAATTGTGTAATGAGTAAGGATGATGTGCCTTCAAAAAAACTTAGTTAAGTGCTATTTTTTGTCTCTATAGTTCGGGTTTTTTAGTATGTTTTTACTTTTTGTTTAAGGGGAGTGGAGGATAACGGGCTCGAACCGATGACCTCTTCCATGCCATGGAAGCGCTCTACCAGCTGAGCTAATCCCCCAATTTTCAAAACAGTCTGCAAATATCGTATTTATTTTTAATTACCTCTCTATTTCATTATTTTTTATAAGCTTAATTATAAGCTCAGCCGCCCTATTTGCCCCACCATTTCCAGATAATAAATGTTCTAATTCTGCGTAACCATTAGCAATGTTTTGTCTATATTCATTATCAGTTAATAAGGCTTTCATTTCACCGACTAAGTTGCCTAGAGTAAGCTCATTTTGAATCATTTCTTTAACTATTGGACAATCAACTATTAGGTTTACTAGACTTATGTATTTTATTTTAACCAGTTGTTTGCCAATATAATAACTTATTGGGCTACCCTTATATACTACTATTTGTGGCACTTGAAATAGACCTGCTTCTAGCGTGGCGGTGCCACTGGTAACTATTGCAGCATAAGCCATTGAAAGCAATGAGTAAGTCTGACCAAATACAATGCTCACATCATCAGTTAAGCCTGCTGCTTTGTAATTCTCTATATCTTGACCTGGGGCACCAGCTACAATGAATTTATAATCTGGAAATTGCATTGCAGCTGCAAGCATAATGGGTAATTTTATCTTAATTTCTTGGGTTCTACTGCCAGGTAGCAGTACCACTAACTTATCTTGAACTTCTACTTTTATTTCTGCATTGGCTTTATAACCTGCAATTATTTCCAATAATGGGTGGCCTATGTATTCTACTTGCTTTTGGGTAAATTGGTACTTATTTAGAAACTTCTTCTCAAATGGTAAGATGCACAGCAACAAGTCTATATCTCGTTTTAGCTTAAGACTTCTTTTTGCCTTCCAAGCCCATACCTGCGGACAGATGTAGTAGATATTCTTATAATTACTCTTTTTAGCCCAGGCCGCTATTCTCATATTAAACCCTGGGTAATCTACATAAATAATGGCATCTGGCTGGTAGGCCGTTATGTCTGTTTTACAAAACTTAATGTTATTCAGTATGGTACCCAGATTAGCTATTACTTGCGTAAAACCCATAAACGCTAAGTCTTTGTAGTGTTTTACTATTTCGGCACCCTGTTGTTGCATCAGTTCGCCACCCCAACCTCTAAATTGAGCTACTGCATCGATTAGCTTTATTTTTTTCATCAAGTGGGCAGCTTGCATATCTCCACTTGCCTCCCCAGCTATTATATAGTATTTCAACAACTTATTGTTATAAAGTCTGACTAAAGAATTTATAGATTATGTATGCGGCACCCAACATAAATGCAACCATTACTCCTCGTGCAGATCTCATACTCCCTCTATTCATAAATGCATTTACTATGGGAACATTTGCACTTAGTCCAGTCAGTGCCATTACTCTGGTAGATATTAGCTCTCTATTAGCAATTGGGTTTATTACAAACTCAAATAGCACATACATTACTATACTTCCAATTAGTGTTGAAACAACACCACATAGCAGTCCTACAACAATATTATTATTTTCAAACAACTTTTTTTTGTATAACATTGTCTCAGATTTTATCTAAGTTTTGCTCCCAATTCTTAATACTCTCCACTACATCGTGTGCAGTTAAGTCATATTGAACCGGAACTATAGATACGAACCCAGCTTTTAATGCTGCCTCATCTGTATCATCGCCACTGTCGTAGTTTGCAAATTTTCCTGTGAGCCAAAAATATTTTCTACCGTGTGGGTCAATTCTTTCACTAAACTCTTCCTCCCATTTGGCTTTTGCCTGTCTGCATATTTTTATCCCTTTTAATTGGTCTGTAGGTAAATCAGGAATATTTACATTCAATAATTTATTGGACGGCAGTGGATTTTCCATCAATTGCTTGGTAACAACCGCCGCTACTGCACCAGCACTGCTCATATCTGCTCCGTGGCTGTAGTTGCAAAAACTAAAACCAATTGCAGGAATTCCCTCTATGGCTGCTTCTACTGCTGCACTCATTGTACCACTATACAGTACATTTATGCTGCTATTACTACCGTGGTTTATGCCACTTACTACTATGTCTGGTTTTTTATGTAATACCTTACTTACAGCCAGTTTCACACAGTCTGCAGGTGTACCACTACAACTATAACTTTCTATGCCTTCAAATACCTTAACAGGATCTAATCTTAATGGTCTGCTAATGGTTACTGCGTGGCCCATACCGCTTTGTGGAGAGTCTGGAGCTACGACTATGATTTTACCAAGATGTCTTACTGAATTTATAAGCATTGCGATGCCCGGTGCAGTAATTCCGTCATCATTAGTTATTAATATTACCTTTTCGTTTGCATTCATACAAGTACGAAGGTAGCACGCTACAACTAAAACATTTCAAATATCAAGAGCATTAATGCCAATGATTTTAAAGCTGATAATGCTCATTTATTATAGGGTTTACCCTGCGACTTTATATTTAAATACATTTTAATGGTTAAGATTGACATTTTAACTTAAATAAACAACTAATAAGACACTGAATGTTAATTGCATTTTAATTAATAAATACCTTTGCCACGCTTAATTCTAATAATCATAAAGTTACATACCAGCTATGAATGAACAAAATATGAGTAAATATATTAAACGTAAACTTCCTAAATTATTAATATTACTTTTACTAATTAGCTCAGGCATAAAGGCACAAAATGGATCAAACTATACCTTTAGTTTAAAAGATGCTATAGAATATACCTATAAGAACTTGTCTAGCGTTCAGAATTCTGAACTAGATAAACTATCAGCGCAAGCTAGAGTAAGTGAAATATACGGTTTAGGCTTACCACAGGTAACAGGCAGTTTAGATTTTAATAATTATTTATCTATACCCACCTCACTTTTACCAGGGGAATTTTTTGGTGCCCCTGCTGGAACCTTTATCCCAGTAAAGTTTGGTACAAAATATAATGCAACTGCAGGTTTTGGTGCTTCACAATTGTTGTTTAACAACGATTTCTTAATCGGATTAAAAGCAAGTAGAACTTTTATCGGGTTAACTCAGAAAAATATAGAACGTACTCGACTTGAAGCCGCAACAAATGTGGCAAAAGCATATTATTCTGTAGTAATTAACAAAAAAAGAATCCAATTAATAGATGCAAACATAGTTAGGTTGCAGAAAACTTACAATGATCTAAATGCTGTCTATAAGCAAGGTCTAGCTGAGCAAATAGATGTAGATAGACTAAGTGTCTCGCTAACTAATCTACAAGTAGAGCGAGATAAAGTACAAGCATTTATAGAGTTAAGTACCCAGCTATTAAAGTTTCAAATGGGGATGCCAATAGCTGACCAACTAGCACTGTCAGACACTTTGCGTGCGGACGTAGTTAAGACATTAGAAACACAAGCAGTTAGCTATGCTAACAGACCAGAATATTCACTATTAGAATATCAACTTCAGTTAAACGAGTTGTCAGCCAAAAGAATTAGAGGGCAATACTTACCAACACTAGTAGCCGTTGGCGCCCTGAATGCAAATGCCCAACGTACTGAGTTCAACTTCTTTAATACTGATGAAAAATGGTTTGCAATATCATTGATTGGTTTAAGAATGAACTGGAGTTTATTTGACGGTTTCCAACGGAAATATCAGTTACGTCAGGCCAATTACACCATTCAGAAAAATCAGAATGATTTGGTTAATACAAAAAACTATATTGACTTTCAATTGTCACAGGCAAACATTAGTTACTCTAACAATTATAAAACTTTGCAAAATGTGCAAAGAAATTTAGATCTAGCACAGAGAGTAGTAAGTGTGGCACAAAAGAAATTTAGTGCCGGTGTAGGTACCAACCTTGAGGTTGTAAATGCAGAGGCTGATTTAATAGAAGCGCAAACCAATTACTACAGTTCCCTTTATGAAATAATTATCAGCCAAATTGATTACAAAAGAGCTTTGGGTTCAACAGATTTTTAATAAAAAACCAAATATTCACCTTCAAATGAATGTACCAATACCTAAAATAAAAATGAGAGCATCAATTATAATAATATTACTGAGTGCAATTGTTGCGCTGACAGCTTGCACACCAGCAGCTGACGATAAAACAAGATTAGCTAACTTAAAAAAGGAGAAAGCTAAAATAGACGCTGAAATAACGGCACTAGAGAAAAAGAATCCTGTTAAGGCTGATTCTAATGTTATAACTACGCTAATAAATGTAGCTGAAGTAAAAACAGAAGTTTTCAAACATTATCTTGAGATTCAAGGAAGAATTGAAAGCGATCAAAACATAATGGTGACTCCTAAAGTATCAGGTACTATGGTTACAGAGGTTTTGGTATCTAGAGGTCAGTCCGTAAGACAAGGACAGCTATTAGCTAGATTAGACAAAGGCTCAATTCCTGAACAGTTAGACGAATTAAATAACGGAATAGATCTAGCACAGACTATTTACAACAAACAGAAAGCTCTATGGGACCAAAAAATTGGCACTGAAATAGCTTATATTCAGTCAAAAAATACTCTTGAAGGTCTTCGTAGGAAGAAAGCCACTACGATGCAAATGATTAGTAACTACAATGTAGTTGCACCTATAGATGGTGTAGTTGATGACTTAACACTAAGAGTAGGTGAAGTGCCAACTCCAGGAATGGACGGAGTAAGAATTGTTAACTACAACAAAACTAAAGCATTAGCAGATGTTTCTGAAAACTATCTTACTAAAATTAACATTGGTGACGAGACAATATTGGAGTTTCCAGATATTAATTTCAGTATGAAAAGCAGTGTAAAAACTGTAGGTCGTGCTATAAACACTGTAAATAGGACGTTTCTAGTTGAATTTGCAATGAATGGCAACACAAGAGAATTAAGACCTAATATGGTGGCAGTAATTAAAATAAACGACTATACAAATAAGCGGGTAGTAACAGTTCCTATTAGCGTGGTGCAAAATGACGAGGCCGGTAAATTCATTTATGTAGTTGAAGAATCGGGAAAGCAGAAAATTGCTCGTAAAAGGACCATTACTGTAGGTCAAAACTATGGAGGTAAAATAGAAGTATTATCTGGTTTGAAGGAAAATGAGAAAGTAATCGTTATGGGTTACCAAAACGTAAGCGAAGGCACTGCAATTAACTATTAATAAAAAAAATGTTTAATGAAAGCCTGTCTGGTAATTTTCTAGGCTGCCTTAATTAAACTACCCAAATAATATATATGGCTTCTAATAAAGAGCTTGAAGAAAGGGAGAAAAAAATAGCCTCCCGTGAAAAGCTGAATAAGCGATTTGGCCCAACCAGTTGGTCTGTAGATAATAGGACTACTATCTATATATTAACAATTCTGGCCTGTCTATTTGGTATATCAACTTACAACGGATTGCAAAAGGAGAAATTTCCTGATATCGTAATTCCGACTATTATGGTGAGCACAGTTTACCCTGGTACATCGCCTACCGATATGGAAAACTTAGTTACCAGACCTATAGAAAAACAGGTAAAGGCAATAAGCGGGGTGAAAAAAGTAACCTCTACCAGTATGCAGAATTTCTCTATAATTAGCGTAGAATTTAATGCAGGTATAGATGTAGAAACAGCTAAGCAACGTGTAAAAGATAAAGTTGATAAGGCTAGAACAGATTTACCAACGGATTTACCGCAAGCACCAGATGCTCAAGAGATAAACTTTAGTGATATGCCAATAATGTATGTCAATTTATCTGGAGACTTTGACAATGATAAATTGAAAAAGTACGCTGAAGATTTGCAAGATAAAATAGAGGGCTTTAAAGAAATTACCCGTGTCGATATAGTCGGTGCATTAAATAGAGAAGTGCAGATAGATGTGGATATGTATAAAATGCAAGCTGCTAAATTGACATTAAGAGATATATCTACAGCTATTGGCTACGAAAACTTAACCATAAGTGGTGGTGACGTGTCAGTAGGCGACTTTAAGAGAAGTCTTAGACTAATAGGTCAATACAAAAGTGTAGAGGCTATGAAAGACTTGGTGATTAATAACCCTATGGGTGCTCCAATCTATTTAAGAGATATTGCAACAGTTCAAGATGGATTTGAAGAAAGAGCTTCTTATGCTAGGTTAAATGGTAAACCGGTAGTTACGTTAAACGTGGTAAAACGTTCTGGTGAAAACTTAATCAGCGCCAGTGACCAAGTACGTGAAGCTGTAACCAAAATGCAACAGACTAGTTTTCCCAAAGGCTTAGATGTGAAAATAACGGGTGACCAAAGTAACTCTACAAGGACTACGCTGAATGATTTAATTAATACCATCATAATTGGCTTCATCTTGGTTACGTTCATACTGATGTTCTTTATGGGAACCACTAATGCCATATTTGTTGGACTTAGTGTTCCAATCTCTATGTTCTTGGCATTCTTAATATTACCGGGCATTGGATTTACACTCAATATGATTGTACTATTCAGTTTCTTACTCGCATTAGGTATTGTTGTAGATGATGCGATTGTTGTTATTGAAAATACCCATAGAATATTCCATCAACATAGGGAATTGTCTATTGTTCAAAGTGCTAAGGCTGCAGCAGGTGAGGTATTTATACCCGTATTAGCTGGAACATTAACGACATTAGCACCGTTCTTCCCATTAAGTTTTTGGCCAGGCATCATAGGTAAGTTTATGTATTTCTTACCCATAACCTTGATAATTACACTTTTGGCTTCATTGCTAGTCGCATTTATCATAAACCCTGTATTTGCAGTTAGTTTTATGAAAAAAGATTATTATGATTCTCCTGAAGAAGAGAATAAAGCAAAAAGAAAAGGAAATAAGCGTTTTTGGATTATTATCGGCATACTAGGCGTTGTAGCTTTATTTGCACATTTGGGTGGTAACAGAGGATTTGGTAACCTGATGATATTCTTTATGCTGTTCGCCATATTAGACAAATATGTGTTCATATACGGCATCAGAGGCTTCCAAAACAAAGTTTTACCTGCATTTATGAATGGATATTACAGGTTGGTTTCTAAAGTATTGAGAAAGAACAATGCTTACTTCACCATCCTTATTGCAATAGTTTTATTGATATTTAGCTTCGTATTAACTGCAGTAAGATCTCCGAAAGTAGTATTCTTTCCATCTGGAGACCCTAACCAAGTGTTTGTGTATATCCAAATGCCAGTTGGTACAGATCTTCCAGTTACTGATAGTATAACAAAAGAAGTAGAGGCTAGAGTGAAAAAGGTATTGAACGCTAAGTTCCAAGGCAAAGACAATCCAGATATTGAGTCAGTAATAAGTAACGTAGCCGTTGGTGCTGGTGACCCACAAGACCCAGTTTCACAACAGGGAGCATTGAATAGAGGAAAGGTATCGGTATCATTTGTAGAATTTGGCGACCGTATTGGGCAACATACAGCAGAATATACCAATCAGTTAAGGGATGCTGTAAGTGGCATACCTAGTGCAACTATTACAGTTGAAACTGAAAGCAATGGTCCACCAACTGGTAAACCCATAGCTATAGAAATAAGTGGAGAAGACCTAGACCAACTGGTAAGCCTAAGTAAAAAGTTTGAAAATCACTTAGATAAAATCAATATACCAGGAGTGGAGGACTTAAAAAGTGACCTTGACGATCAGAAACCAGAGGTTGTAATAGACATTGACCGTGAGCGTGCCAACAGAATGGGCATTAGCACGGGGCAAATTGCATCTGAAATTAGGGCTGGTATATTTGGTATAGATAGACCAAGTAAATTTAAAGTTGATGAGGACGAGTTCCCAATTCAAGTGCGATACTCTAAATTTTACCGTAAGAATATAGACCGTGTTATGGATATGAAAATTACCTACAGAGATATGTCTATGGGTGGTGCAGTAAGGCAAATACCAATGAGTGCAGTGGCTACAATGAAGTATCAAAACACATTTGGAGGGATAAAACGTAAAAATTTGAAACGTGTCATTACCGTATCTAGTAATGTGTTACAAGGATTTAATGAAGCAGAAGTGGTAGAACAAGTAAAGGCTGTAATAGCTGATTATCCAACTCCCCCTGAAAACGAGATTAAGCTAGGAGGTTCACAAGAAGACCAAGCTGAAACTTCTAGTTTCTTAGGTTTAGCAGGTTCATTAGGTTTGGCATTAATCATTGTAATATTGGTAACTCAGTTTAATTCCATCAGTAAACCAATAATAATATTGAGTGAAGTAATTTTCTCAATTGCAGGGGTACTGTTAGGCTTTAGCATTTTTAAGATGGACATTTCCATTATTATGACCGGCGTAGGTATTATTGCCTTAGCTGGTATCGTAGTTAAGAATGGTATATTGCTGGTAGAGTTTGCAGATGAACTTAGGTCTAGAGGGTTAAAAACCAGAGAAGCCATAGCAATGGCGGGTAGAACTAGATTAAATCCTGTAATATTAACTGCAACTGCCTGTATATTAGGCTTGATACCACTTGCCTTAGGTATGAATATTAACTTCTTTACTTTATTTTCTGAAGGTAAAGCAGATTTCTATCTAGGTGGTGAAAGTGTCACATTCTGGGGACCATTAGCTTGGACCATTATATTTGGTTTGTCCTTTGCTACTTTCCTTACACTATTAGTAGTGCCGGCTATGTATTTGTTAAATCACAAACTGCGTGTTTGGTTAATTAGAAAAGGCGTGATGAGCAGAAACCATAAATTATAAGTTACATTTAGTTCAAATAGTTTGTTAGGTATTTATGCCCTATTGATTTCACAGCAGGGCATTTTACTTTTATACTACTACGAAAGTGTCTTCGCTTATTTTTTCTGTTAAGTATTTTAGTCCATTTGTATTAGACAATCCTTTAATATGGTAGCAAAACATAGACTTGGCTATTTGAACTGGTGTATATTTTAATATGTAATCCTGCTTTTCATATAGTTTTAAACTATAGCTCATATAAAATTGAATAACTAAATCTGGCTTTACGTCAGCTTGATATAAGTTTTGCGAAATTCCTTTTTTAATATTATCTATAAGCACTGGGCAAAGGAAATTTTTTCTAAAATTTATTAAAACTTCATAGCTGTCAGGGAAATATTTCTCTAATTCTTGTAAAAGGTTTGAATTTATTTGACTGCTAATCTTCTCATTAAATTTAAAAATTGATAGCATTTCTTCAATTGCATTTTCATTAGTTGAAGTCAGATTAATTACGGTAGACTTTATTTGATCTAAAGTAAAGACCATAACTTTAGTTACTAGGTCTTTCTTATTGCGCACAATGGAATACAGTGTTTTTTTAGAGATTCCCAGTTTTTTGGCAATTAATTCCATTGACATTGAGCGAATACCTAATTCAAAAAAAATATCTTTGGTACCGCTCAATATTTTATAGACTTTGTCTGGTCTAACGTTTACTATATTCGAATCTAATATTATCATCTCAAGAAATAATTACTGATGATGAAAAGTTCTTTTTCTCAAAGGTAATTAAATCAATTAATTAAAAGCTTTTTAATGCGGCCGCAGGTTTTGTTTTCAGTACCAATAGTGATGGTACTAACATAGAAATACTACATACTAGTAGTACTCCAACATTAATTAGCACCATATACAACCAAGGGAATGAAACTGGGGCCTCACTTAAATAGTATTGCTCAGCATCTAGCTTAATTATATGAGTATAGTATTGCATAGCCAGTAGGCCAATGGCGAGCAAATTACCAATTATCAGTCCCTTAATGATTAATCTGCTGGCACTTATTAAAAATATTTGCATTAGGGCTTTGTTTTTCATCCCCAAGGTTTTCAGCAGACCAATCATAGCGTTTCGCTCTAATATCATAATAATTAGGGCAGTTACCATATTTATGATGGCAACGGTTCCCATTAATATGATGATAATCTTAATATGAATATTAAGGAGAGATAGCCAATCAAATATTTGGGGCATTCTGTCTTGAATAGTCAATATATCTAATTCCTTATCTAGGTCGGGTAATTCGGCTATTTGGTAGGTGCTTGTATCTATTTCATTAAATTTGTTTGTGAATACCTCCAAACCAGAAATTTGTCCATCTATCCAGTTTGGTTTTAGTCGTTTCACCTCAACCATATCTATTAGTGCTACAGCTTTATCAAACTCATCTAACCCTGTTGTAAAGGTCGCAGTTACGTGGTATTGCCTTAATTTATGTTTCTTACCACCATCTGTATCTATTATGTAAGCTAAAAGGGTATCTTTTATTTTTAACTGCATTTTATCGGCCAATAGTTGGCTAATCACTATGCCTTTACCCAAACTCCCAGAGTCTGGCAGTTTACCAGACATTAGATATGTTGCAAAGCCAGACCATTTATAGTGAGCATCAACAGCTTTCAACACCACACCCTCACTCACACTATTATAGCGTAATAATGCAGGTACATTGGCAAATGCTTGAACGTGACTAATGGGAGGCAGTGCTACAATGTTATTTACCAGACTGTCACTATATACTAATGGGTTTGTCTCAGATTGGTTTTCCCTATTGTAGGGGCTAATTTGAATGTGACCAGAAAATGCGGAAACTTTATCTTTAATTTGTTGCTGAAAACCCAATATCATACTTATTGTAATAATGATGGTTGCGGTACTTAAAGCAATGGCCCAAACAGATATTCGAGTTATTACTTTAGTAAATACCCCTCCCTTTTTATTAGAAAGTCGGTTGGCCATAAAAAGTCCCATATTCACCTTGGCAATATTATTGACTTTTACGGCAATGTGACACCCATTCTGTAATATTATTGCATCTTATTATTTGTCGTTATCATTTATGCTTCATTTTAAATACTTCATTCTATGCTTATTTCTAATTTCATCAACAATAGCACTTGGACAATTAAAGCTAGGCGATGAACAGATAGATAAGTATATCAACACATTGCAAGGTAAGCGGGTAGGGGTAGTAGTAAACCAAACCAGTATGATTGGAGATATGCACCTCGTAGATACATTAAGTAGATTGGGGATAAATATCGTGAAAATATTTGCACCAGAACACGGATTTCGTGGCGATGCAGAAGCTGGGGCACACATTAATTCAACTGTAGATAAGGCAACAGGTGTAGAAATAGTGAGTTTATATGGTAAAAACTATATGCCTACAGTTCAGGATATGGCTAAGATAGATATTCTAGTATTTGATGTGCAGGATGTAGGTACTAGATTCTATACCTATTTAAGTACCCTACACTATGTAATGCAGGCCTGTGCTGATAATAAAAAACCACTATTGTTGCTAGATAGACCAAACCCTAATGCATTCTATATAGATGGGCCTATACTTGAGTCTAAATATAAGAGTTTCGTAGGCTTACACCCGATACCTATAGTATATGGATGCACCCTAGCAGAAATGGCAAAAATGATAAATGGAGAGAAATGGCTAGATAAGAAAAAGCAATGTAAATTAATCGTAATTCCTTGTACAGGCTATAATCACAGTATGGCTTATAATAGTCCCATACCACCATCACCAAACCTTAGAAGCTTAGAATCTGTATATCTATACCCGAGTCTTTGCCTATTTGAAGGAACTAATGTAAGTGTGGGTAGAGGTACTGATCAAGCCTTTGAATGTATTGGTGTACCGAAATTCGCTGCAGGAAATTATAGCTTTACCCCTAGAGTTATAAAGGGTAGGGCAGAGAATCCACCTTACCTTAATGTTGAATGCAATGGTTTCTTGCTCAAAGATTTTGCAATGCAATTTATTAGGTTCAACAATCAATTGTATCTAGACTTTTTAATTGGTTTTTATAAAAATGATGTTAAAAAGGATGCATTTTTTAATTCATTCTTTGACAAATTAGCAGGCACGGCTAGTATTAGACAAATGATTATAGCCGGTAAAGATGCAAAGCAAATTCGCGAGTCTTGGCAACTTGGAATATACAAATACAAAAAAATTAGACTAAAATACCTGATTTATCCAGAGAAATAGACTATTTCATATAGTCTTTTTGTTGCTGTTGGTTATTGTTTTGTGGCATATATTCATCTTGATATTTTGCCCTGTCAGACTTAGCATAACTTGCTACATATATTAATAGCATAATAGCTATTAGAATTAAACCTAATACCATTACTTTAAGTCCCTCTTGAATGGTTAGTTCATAACCAGGAATATTATATTCAAATGTGACAGCTATTCCAAATATAAATACAGCTACAGTAAGTAAGGTTAATATATTAAACCACCAGGGAGCTTTACCTGCAGTGTTAGATTTATAAGTAATTAATTTAGGTAAATACATACTAGATTTAGCTAATTTTTGTCGAATTATCTTTTTTTGTGCTACTAATTTTGCTTGGCGAACTTGTTTCCTTTTTATTTCAGTTTTACAAACATTGCTTTTTTTAATAGGAGCTGCTTCAGTTATAATAAAAACCGTTTTCTCATTAATCTTATCCTGATATTCGGTTTGAGTGTGAATTAGCAACTGTGAAGCAGGTACCAATACTTGGTTGCTATAATAGTTAGTTTTACTACAAGCCGTAAATAGGAAAATTATGGCTATAGAACTAATGATGGGTAAAATTCTATTATATTTCATTGCTTTAATTAAGTAAATCTTAATTGTGACTGCTACAAATTTAGTTTCATCTAGCTATCAATAATTAACTCTGTGCTAAATGTTTGTAAAACATAATATTTTGTTTGTAAAGGTTAAATAAGTATATGCTGATTTTGTTATAGTTTTTGAAAATTGATTTTCTTTATCACCATTTCTGGTTTTTTCTCTTTTTGCTTATTAAGCTTTGTCTTCTTTTCTTTATTTTGTGATTGGTAGATTATATCTACAATTACAGCAATAATAAATGATGGTGCAGAGAGAATTAATAAGGAAAAACCTACCATAACAGAAACAAATGAAAGTTGGTCATTTTGTGCAAATACGGATACAATAAAACAAGATATTGCAGTTGCATTTAAAATTCCTACAGCAATGTAGAAACCCCTTGAGCGATTTCTATACTTTTTTTTGTGTTATACAAGTATGCATTTGCGGAATATTTAGTTGCTTAACTAATTTGTATTTAGCTACTTTAGGTTTTTGCCTCGATTTTTTTCAGTTTTTCTAATGGAATCGGCTCCTTATATCAATCGGATTTAAATTAAATTTCTCTGAACATCCATTGGATTAAAGGCAATGGTAGGTACAATGTTGATAATTACTATTTGAGAATTTACATTTGAATTATTTGCAATAGATTGTTGATTTGACTTACTGCAAGTTGACAATAAACTAAACGTCAATATTGTGATAATGTGTATGTAATAATATTTTATTTTTGATTTAGTCTTATATTTTTTGTAAGAACTTACATTTAGGTTTTAAAGCATAAATCATATAAATCAAGTCACAAATTGCCCAACTTCTAAATTTATTTAGTCTCTTGGTATTTCATTATCTTGTTCGCTTTCTTTTTGTAAGTCAATTTTTTTCTGTTTTTTACTGTCAGATATATAAGTTAAATCTAAAATGATACCTGCTAATAATATTACACCAGATATGAGAAGCAAACAGATACCAATAACTACAAAAGCAATTGAAGCAACAAAATCAAAATCTAAGCTAGCTGATATTATAAAACTAGCAATGGCAAATACTAGAAATATTATTGCAGTAATATAAGTAGGAGATGATGGATTTCTATTAAGTTTTTTACTAGCAGTATATGTGGGTAACTGTGGTTTTTTAAAGCATTTTCCTGCATTGTGTTTGGCTGAATTAATACTCTGTTTAGTTCTTTCTAGCTTTTTTAATGGGTTAGGCTCTTTACACTTTTTCCCTACAATAGATACATATTCCCTAACCACCACATCATTTTGGACATTAGTTGGTGTAGGATTGCTAATAACTAACTTTGAATTTATGTAAGATTTTTTAGCTTCAATATGTTGTGACGTTTTGCAAGAAGAAAAAACCCCAAGTATTAATATTAAACTCAGGAACAAGTAGTATTTTAATTTAGAAACTGTCACACATTGTGGGTTTAAATTCGAATTTAGATAATAAGTGGACAAATCAAACTAGATAATACTATAATTCTTTACTGCTAATGCAATTAATCTACTGGTATTTCCTGTCCTTGTTCTTTGTCTCTAATTGATTCTAACTTTTTAATATTACTGCTGCCATAATCACCAGTAGACGGATTCGCATTAATCTGTTTATTAGCGATGTAATTATGTAGTTTGGGTGCAACAAAATATTTAACAAAGTTGGCTTTCACTAGGCTATGTTTGTGCTTAGATTTTATAAACTATTGTGTTAGAATTTGTTGTTTTCCCTAATAGCATAAATAAATAAGCAGCGCTAATATAATAAATTTAATTGCAGAATTGTCATTAATCGTAATGCTTGATGTATGATTATTAAGTTTTGTAATAGCCATTTGTCTTGCAACAAACTGTGTAACAGTAATAGCCTTCTGCTTTGTTTTTTTTAGGAGTTGCTTTTGGTTGTGCCTAACATATTTATTATCTTCTCTAGTTACATTCTACGATACCACTATAGTACTAATAGTAATACTAGGCGAGCGTTTACAAATTACTAACTGAGAATTTACATAAGACTTATTAGCCACAATATGTTGATGTGACATATTGCAAGAAGATAGTATAACGAACATCATTGATATGCCTACAAATAGAACGACATTCTTTACCCTTGATTTTGACATTTTTTGAATTTGATTTCAAAAATCCAATATTAATAAATGTCAATGTCTTCACGTTTCTTATCTTTTTCTATTTCTTTCTTTTTGGTTGAATATCTACTAGGGTTTCCTAAATGAACGATGCCGATAATACAAAATGCAATACTTATTAGGTATATTATTACGGACAAAAAAACCAAAACGGGAACATTAAAAAATGTAGATTGAATCACCGAAGCTAAAAATAACAAAACAGTACTACCACCACAATAAAATATCCAAGATTTTGGCTCATTCCGATTTTTCTTTAAAACAACTTTCGGCATAATTACATCAATGCCATCTACCTTACTCATTTTTTTGGTAAACTTGGCCGCAATTCTTTGATGGCGTATTATGTTATTCGGAGTGTTTACTTTTTGATGAGATGTTGTGCTTGATTGTATTTCAACAATTTGAGCTGCACTATTCGAATCTATTTTTTGAATCACCAATTGTGAGCCAACATAGTTTTTAGATGAACCTGTAGGCTGCATTTTATACCTATTACACGATGAAAATAAAGCAAGCATAAATGCAAAGCAAACGAGTAAGTAAGGATATTTTAAGTATGATTTTATCATAATTGGTGGGTTTGAATTCATAAATTAATATTAATAAATATCTATGTCTTCACGTTTCTTATCTCTTTCTATTTCTTTCTTTTTATTAGGATTTTTATTAACTTTAGACAGGTGAACAATTCCTACTATGCAAAATGCAGTGCTAGCGAGTGATAATAATAAACCTATTACTAAGGCAAAAGTACTGAAAGAAATAATTTGAACTAAAATTGACAAAACGTACAATATAATACTAGCTCCACAATAGTATAACCAAGATTTCGGTTCTTTCTCAATTTTTTTAACTTCAACATTTGGTATATAAGCTTGAAGCACATTAACTTTATCTATTTGTTTGGTAAACTTACTCGTAATTAGTTTGGGTGAAATTGGCTTATTAGGTTTATTTATTTTTAGCTGATATGTTGAGTATGTTTGATTTTCAACACTTTGATGTACTCTATTTGAATCTATTTTTTGAATCACCAATTGTGAACCAGCATAGTTTCTATATGAATTAGATGATTGCATTTTATACCTGTTGCACGAGGTAAATAAAATACAAATGACCACCAAACACCCCAAATATTTTTGAGTATTACTTAAATTCATTAATAGAAATATATTCAAGCTGTGGTATGATTGACTATTAATTGTAAACGAGTAAAGTTGATGCAAAGTAAGTTGATATAGATATCATTTTCGTTAGTTGCCTTTCTTAGGCTTTGATTTTGAAATTGAGAATTTATGTATGTAAAATTTAGCATTTCTGTCCCACTATTTACGATAACTTCAAGTATTTAGAATCAACAAAATTAATTTTAAGTTGAAATCAGCTACTTTCAAATATCTTGGGAATGAATTTAAAATTTTACAAAATAAAAAACCCGATAGAAATTTCTCTCTACCGGGTTGTAATATAACGGATTAATCAGTAATGATTACATCATTCCCATTCCATCCATTCCGCCGCCGTGCATATGGCCACCTTTATCTTTTTCTGGCTCTTCTACTAGTACACACTCTGTAGTTAGTAACATACCTGCAACGCTAGCTGCATTTTCTAGCGCTATACGACTTACTTTAGTTGGGTCAATTACACCAGCCTCTAGTAGGTTTTCGTAGATTTCTTCACGTGCATTGTAACCGAAATCACCAGTACCGTTTTTCACTTTATCTACTACTATGCTACCTTCCATACCACTGTTTGAAACTATGGTACGAAGTGGAACTTCTAGTGATTTACGAATGATGTCAATACCAGTTTTTTGGTCTTCATTATCGTACTGTACACCGTCTAGAGCAGGTATAGAACGAATGTAACCAACACCACCTCCGGGTATAATTCCTTCCTCTACAGCAGCGCGAGTTGCGTGAAGAGCATCGTCTATACGATCTTTCTTCTCCTTCTTTTCTACTTCACTAGCAGCGCCAACATATAGTACAGCTACACCGCCAGCTAATTTAGCCAAACGCTCTTGTAGTTTTTCTTTATCATAGTCACTGGTAGTAGATTCTATTTGTGCTTTGATTTGAGCTATACGACCTTGAATATCTTCTTTAGTACCACTACCATTTATAATAGTTGTATTGTCTTTGTCTATAGATACACGTTCAGCTTGACCTAAGTAAGTAATGTCTGCATTTTCTAGTTTGTAGCCACGCTCTTCGCTTATGACCGTGCCACCAGTTAATATTGCGATGTCTTCTAGCATTGCTTTTCTACGGTCACCAAAACCTGGAGCTTTCACAGCAGATACTTTTAATGAACCACGAATTTTATTTACAACAAGTGTAGCTAGTGCTTCACCGTCAACGTCTTCAGCTATGATGACTAGGTGTCTTCCAGTTTGTACTACTTTCTCCAAAATTGGCAATAATTCTTTCATATTGCTTATTTTTTTGTCGTAGATCAAAATATAAGGGGTATCAGCTTCCGTTTCCATTTTCTCTGTATTGGTCACGAAGTAAGCTGACAAATAACCACGATCAAACTGCATACCTTCTACTACTTTCACATAAGTATCAGTACCTTTAGCTTCCTCTACAGTTATTACACCTTCTTTACTAACTTGTTTCATTGCATCAGCTATGAATTTACCTATTTCAGGGTCATTGTTAGCAGATATAGTGGCAACTTGTTCTATTTTCTTGTTGTCATCGCCTACGGTTGTGCTCATAGCCCTAAGGTTTTCAACTACCACTTTCACAGCTTTGTCTATACCTCTTTTTAGGTCCATTGGATTTGCACCAGCAGCAACGTTTTTAAGTCCGTGGGTAATAATAGCTTGGGCTAAAACAGTAGCTGTGGTTGTACCATCACCAGCTAAATCACTTGTTTTGCTAGCTACTTCTTTTACCATTTGAGCACCCATATTTTCGATTGGGTCTTTTAATTCAATTTCTTTAGCTACAGAAACACCATCTTTAGTGATAGAAGGAGAACCGAATTTTTTCTCGATTACTACGTTTCTTCCTTTAGGACCTAGTGTTACTTTTACGGCATTGCTCAATGCATCTACGCCTCTTTTCAGACCGTCTCTAGCGTCTGTGTCGAACTTGATTAGTTTAGACATATTATCTTTTAATTATTTGAAATGTTAAGTGAAAAATTGTTGTGATTGATTTTGGGTCGCTTAAGCGTACTAGACTAGATAATGCCGAAAATGTCAGACTCACGCATAATTAGGTAGTCTTCTCCTTCGAAATTCATTTCTGTGCCAGCATATTTACCATACAATACTCTGTCACCAACTTTTACAGTAAGAGGAGATACTTTACCATCTTCTGCTACTTTACCATTGCCAGCTGCTATTACCTCCCCTTGCATAGGTTTTTCTTTCGCAGTATCTGGAATGATGATACCTGATTTAGTTGTTTCTTCTGCCGCTGCAGGTTTAATTAATACTCTGTCAGCCAGTGGCTTTAGGTTAATACTCATTTGCTATGTAAAAAATTATGTGTTAATGTTTTCAATTGGCAATAATCACAGATTATGCCATTGAAAATTTGGCTTTCTTTTTTACCCGATTAGTCAATTCATTTGTCATAAATGCGTGAAATGAAGTGAAAAATTGGCAGACTAATGGCGCATAAAAAAAGCCCAAGACAAAGTCTTGGGCTTTCATAATTTGTAGTTAATTAATATTATTATTTAGCAGGCTCTGATTGAGGTGCAGTTTGACCAGGTGCAGGTTGTGTAGTAGGTGTTTTGGTATTAATACCAGATGGCATATAGCCATTGTTTTCTCTTACTTTAAAAGTTTTAGCTGGGCCTTTTTCACCCTCAGCTGTAGCCGTAGTGCTGCCACCACCTAAAAAGTAAGTACCCACCACTGCAACGATTATCCCAATACCGAAATACCAAGTCATTTTTTCTAAAAAGTCAGCAGCTTGACGTGCACCTAATAGATTTGAGGCCCCTGAACCCATTGATGATAATCCACCACCTTTAGGATTTTGAGCTAAAATTATAAATACCAGCAGTATGCAGGCAATGATTAAAATAACTAATAATAAGTAGAACATTTAAACTGAAGTCTTATCTTTAATCTGAGCGATTAAACCTTCAAAGTAACTGCTTTTATTTGGATATCGCAAGCTTAATTTTTCATAAATTTCTATTGCTTTTGCGTGCATACCTTGGTTTAGGTATATTTCTGCTAATGTTTCAGTTGCTAGGCTTGTATCTTCTCTATCGCTTTCCCTAGCCTTATCTTCAGCTTTATATATGGCTCTTTTGGTTTGGCTAATTCTAGGAGTTGTAGCTATAAAATGATTTAGGATATCATTTGCATCGAACGATTTTTCCTCTTCGTTTTGGTTTTCCTTATGAGGAGCTGGTGGAGCATCTGGTGTTTTTTCTAAGTTTGGCTTTTGTTCCTTATCGCCACTACCTTTTTCTGGTGGTGTTTCAGAGGGTAAAGTTTCCCATTCTTTTTTGGTTTGGGTAAGTTGTAACCAAGAGTAGAAGTCTAATTTAATTTCTTGTTTATTCAGGTTACCTACTTTGTATATTTTAGTATCAACATTATTGTTTAATTTCATTCCAGATTTATCTAGAAAAGCGAAGTAGTCAAAGCTAGCAATTGGTAGCAGTCTCTGGTTAAAAGTATTTACAGGTTCATTTACTTCTGGCGCTAATAAATCATCCTCGTTTCTATTTACTTCTTGATTTTTTACGGTATCTATTTCTTCTTCATCATCGCTAGGTTGCAGCATAGGATTGTGCTGGTGCTCTGGCTCTGGTATTGTTTCTGGGTTTACAGGATCTTGTGGTGGCTCAGTTGGTTTATTGCCTTTATCATCTGCTTCTTCCTCTTTTTTACCAGACTCATTTACTTCAATGGGTATTAATTCTTCTATTAGTTCCTCTTTTACTATTTCCTCTTCAGTTTCTACACCAGATCCTAGTAGTATTTCATCAAGGTTAAAATTTGGTATTGTCTCACCAAATGGGAAAGGACTAGGTTGTTGATTGGGTTCTGTTTGAGGTTGTGTAGAAGGTTCCTGCCAAGTGTCTGGTTCTATAGGTTGATTAGGCGCTATTTCAGGGTTCTCGTTTGGTTCCAAAGGTTGAATTTCAGGAATTAATGGCTGAATAGTAGGTGCAGGTTCTTGTTCTATTTCTGGCTCAGCAGGTTGTTCTATTTCTGGCAAGTCAACCAAGATTTCATCTTCTACCATTTCTAAAGTTTGTATTAAATTATATAAAACACTTCTGTCACCGGAGTACAGTGATGCTTTTTTAACGTAATCTGAAGACTTAATATTTTTTTGATCATATAACAACTTTGCCATTAGACTGTGCCCTGTATTAAAATAGGGATAATCTTGAGTCAATTGCTGTAGATAGGGTAGGTCTGTGTTAATTTCCAACAACATAGGCGAGGAAATGAGCTGATGTAGTCTTTGTGTATTCATATTGTTACCAATCCAAAATTGTCTTATTAAATATATCTTGTACTAGTTTATTACAAATATCATCTACCAAGGTTGCCTCAACAGCAGAAAAACTTTGAGTTGCATTGAAATCAGTAAATTGTGTAATGTCTGACTCAAAGTTAGATTTAGGGTTTTGTTTACTCATATATTTCACGTGAACTACAATAGTTAATCGTGATGATTGTGCTTGACCATTAGAACCTACACCTACTGGTGCAACGGTATAACTGCTTATATAACCGCTTAAATAAACATCAGGGTCGTCAACGTTTAGTTTTAATCTAGTTTCCCTTAAGTACTTGTCTTTTAATTTTTCTGTAAATATTTGACTCAGCGTTGGGTTTACTTGACTTGCCCTGTTATTAAAGAAATCTACCTTAAGTTTTTCAGCAGCCGGATCTAAACTACCCCCTTTCAAACTATAGCCGCAAGTAGAGCAAGCACTAAAACTAAAAGCGATAATGAAAAGTACAGCAATGTAGAAACTGGCTAAAACTAAGGGTTTATTGTAAGTCATACTCTTTTATTTTCCGATATAGGGTACGTTCGCTAATGCCTAGTTCTTTGGCAGCTAGCTTTCTTTTCCCTTGGTGCTTAGTAAGAGATTTTTTTATCAATTCACGTTCGTGGTCTTGCAGGCTAACTACGTTCCCTATTGGTTTTTGAATAAATTCATCTTCGTCAGTATTATTAACGTAGTCATCTTGCCTTCTGTTAGATTTAGCATAAATGATTTGAGGGTTAATGTTGCTATTCTCCTCTGTATTACCTGTCATTAGCAACTTGTTAGGGTTGTGTAGGGGCATTATTGGATTTGCATTGAAGCCTTGAAAATTAACCCCTGCTAAATTAATTAGCATAGTCTGAATGTTATTCAACTGAGACTTAATGTCTGACAGGTATTGATACATAATTTCACGTTCATTAGTGAAATCAGTTTGTTGAGGCAATACTGCTGGCAATACTGAACCTTTAGGATATTTGTCTTTAGGTAAATCTGGTAAATATTTTATAACAGTATCTGCCTCTAGTAGTCTGTCTGCCTCTAATATACAAATTTGCTCAACAAAGTTTCTTAATTGCCTGATGTTACCTGGCCAAGGGAACATTTGCATTTGTTCCATTGCTTCGTGTGTTATTTCAATTGGAGGAATGCTGTATTTGTCTGAAATGTCTGAAACGAATCGCGCAAATAGCATTGGTATATCTGTAGCTCTGTCACGTAGCGGGGGCATTTTAATTGTTACTGTACTAAGCCTATAGTACAAGTCTTCTCTAAATTTCCCCTCTCTGGCATAGCTTAATAGGTCTCTATTTGTGGCTGCAATAACTCGCACATTTGTTTTTTGGACCTTGCTGCTACCTACTTTTATAAATTCACCTGATTCTAATACTCTTAGTAGTCTACTTTGCGTTTCTAGGGGCATTTCTCCGACTTCGTCTAGGAAAATAGTACCTCCATCTACCGTTTCAAAATATCCCTTTCTAGAGTCAACTGCACTGGTAAATGAACCCTTCTCGTGACCGAATAATTCTGAATCTATGGTACCGGCTGGTATTGCGCCACAGTTTATGGCAATAAAATTATTGTGTTTACGCTTACTTAAGCTATGTATTATCTTACTTATAGCTTCTTTACCCACGCCGCTTTCACCTAATATTAGGGCAGTGATGTCTGTCGGTGCAACTTTTACGGCTATTTCTAATGCATTTATTAAAGAAGGATGGTTACCCACTATCTCAAATTTGTTTTTTATGTCTTGTATTTTACTCACTTAGCATTTTTTTAATTTAATTCGAAGCCAATTGCTTGACCCAATAGAGTAGCACTGGTCGATGAATTGATGAATACGTAAACGTATTCACCTTTTTTATAATTTTCTTTTGGAAACACAACTACTGTATTTTGGTCAGTTCGCCCTCTTAACATTTCGTTGCTTTTCTTACTGTCACCGTCTATTAGTATTTTCACGGTTTTGCCTATCATAGTATTATTTAATATCTTACTGTAACTTCTTTGCAGGTCAACTATTTCTTGTAACCTTCGTTTCTTAGTAGCTTCTGGTACATCATCTTGCAGTTTTTTGGCTGCAGGTGTGCCTGGGCGTTCATTGTAGGTGAAGTTATAAAGGAAGTCATACTTTACTATCTCTATCATAGATAAGGTTTCTTGATGATCTTCTTCAGTTTCATTACAGAATCCAGCTATTATATCTGAACTAAGGCCTACATCTGGTAAATGTTTCCTAATCATTTCAATTCTATTCAAATACCATTCTCGGGTATAAGTACGGTTCATCAACGCTAGTATCTTGGTACTTCCACTCTGTACTGGTAAGTGGATGTAGTTACAGATGTTTTCGTTTCGTTTCATTGTTAAGATCACATCTTCTGTTATATCCTTCGGATGACTGGTAGAGAATCTTACCCTGAGTATTGGAGATACTAAGGCAACCAATTCAAGAAGTTGTGCAAAGCTCACAGCTTCGGTGCTAGCAGGATTGGTGTACTTGTAGCTATCTACGTTTTGCCCAAGTAATGTTACCTCTCTGTAGCCAGCTAGTACCAGTTCTTTGGTTTCTTGTATTATTGTTTCAGGATCTCTGCTCCGCTCTCTACCACGGGTATAGGGAACTACACAGAAACTGCACATATTATCGCAACCCCGCATTATGCTCACAAATGCACTTATGCCGTTGGCGTCTAATCGAACTGGGCTTATGTCAGCATAAGTTTCCTCTCTACTTAGGAATACATTAACAGCTTTTTGACCAGACTCTGCAGTAGCCACTAGTCTGGGCAAATCTCTATAAGCATCTGGACCTACAACGATATCAACCATTTTTTCTTCTTCTAGCAACTTGGTCTTTAGTCGTTCTGCCATACACCCTAATACGCCAATAATTAAGTCTGGGCGTTTTAGCTTAACTTGATTTATCTCAGTAAGTCTTTGTCTGACACGTTGTTCTGCATTATCTCGAATTGCACAGGTATTTAAAAATACTGCATTCGCTTCCTCCATTATCTTAGTAGAGACATAACCATCTGCTATCATTATCGATGCAACTACTTCGC
Organism: Bacteroidota bacterium; assembly: GCA_034440515.1. Taxonomy (GTDB): domain Bacteria; phylum Bacteroidota; class Bacteroidia; order CAILMK01; family CAILMK01; genus JAWXCF01. Next base: position 32,151 of record JAWXCF010000038.1, on the reverse strand, counting down.
TGTCACTAAAATTCATTTGGCAGCCGTAACTTTCTATATAAAGTTTTTTTTGGGGCATACGCTCAATCTTTGTCTCTAAACTTTCCAAACCTTAAATTAAATTTTATAATACAAATCTACGATATGAGACTGACAATTTGACAGTTTTTTAAGCTTGTACTGTTGGTTTACCGGCTTGAGTTCACCAAAAATTCAGTTTAGTTATTCTACTAAAATCGAATAATTTTGAACCAGTTGTATTTATGGATCAAAAACCAGAGAATAACATTAGTAAATCAAGGATAAGGGGGCTTTTCGTATTGGCTTTTATCATATTGGTGTGCCTGTTTATTCAATATACTATCAGGTATTGGGCACCAAACCCTGATATTTATTTACATGAAATCAAAGAAAAGACGAAAGACGAGAAATCCGATTCTCAATTAAATAATAAACCAGCTAATTTCTCATTTAACCCCAATGTAATTTCCTATGATAGTTTGCTTTTATTAGGACTTAGCGTAAGGCAAGCGGAACAATGGGTGAAATATAGAGTAAAAGGTGGTAAGTTCTATAAAGCGGAAGACGTAAAGAGATTATATGCAATAGATTCAAGTACTTACCTAAGACTATTGCCAAATTTAACCTTACCAAACCAAAATGGAAAAGATGCATTTGTTAGCAAGAAACTTGTGGCTATAGACATAAATAGTGCTGACAGCATCCAATTTATTTCTCTACCCGGTATTGGGCCTGTGTATGCAGGTAAGATATTGCGATTTAGAAAAAATCTAGGCGGGTTTGCAAATATCACACAAGTGGCTGAAACTTATGGGGTGGAAATGTCTCAATTTGAATTAGCTAGGCCGTATATGAGACTGGTGAAACCAATTAAGAAATTAGTTGTAAACGAAACTAACTATGAGAGTCTAAATCTTCATCCTTACATATCATCACAGCAGGCTAATGCCATTATAAATTTTCGTAAAAATCAACATCCTATTACTGGTATAGCAGACTTAAAATCTATGAAAGTATTTAGTGATGAGGAAATTGAAAAGTTGTTGCCTTACTTAAGTTTTGACATTTCAAAGTAGTTTCTTTAATTAGAAATAGGTATTAGATTATGGTCTTCTTTCTTAATTTATAATAACATTTACTATTATTACTATTTCCTTAATTACAGGCTTAACTTATAAATGTTTGCTTTATTACGGGCTTTAAGTATTTAATTTGTTGCTAATTATTTACATACTTATACTTCAATAACGGTCAGAATGGATTATTTACAAAATGATAATCAGCGGATGATTGCTGATGCATTGAAAACATTTGTCGAGAAAGAAATACGCCCAAACATTATGGATTGGGATGAAAGCCAACACTTTCCAAGAGATTTATTCTATAAACTTGGCGAGCAAGGGTATATGGGTGTTTTGGTTCCTGAGCAATATGGAGGTTCTGGCTTAGGTTATTTCGAATACATAACTGTAATTGATGAAATATCTAAAGTTGACCCAAGTATAGGACTAAGTGTGGCAGCACATAATAGTCTGTGTACGGGGCATATATTAGAATTTGGAAATGAAGAGCAAAAAATGAGATGGCTACCTAAGTTAGCCACTGGTCAATGGCTGGGTGCTTGGGGTCTTACAGAACCAAATACAGGTAGTGACGCTGGAAATATGATGACTGTAGCTGAAAAAGATGGGGACGATTGGATAATAAATGGCGCTAAATGTTGGATTACTCACGGGACATCAGCTGAGGTTGCTGTAGTAATAGTACGGACAGGCGAACGTGGTGATAGTCACGGTATGACTGCATTTGTAGTTGAGCGTGGTACACCTGGTTTTGAAGGTGGTAGAAAAGAGAATAAACTAGGAATGCGTTGTAGCGAAACTACAGAAATGTTGTTTGACAATTGTAGAATTCCTGATACCCAAAGATTGGGTGAGGTGGGCGATGGTTTTGTACAGTCTATGAAGGTACTTGACGGCGGCAGAATTAGCATTGGTGCATTAAGTTTAGGAATTGCAAAAGGCGCCTATGAGGCTAGCCTAAAATATGCACAAGAGAGACATCAATTCAATCAGCCAATATCTAGTTTTCAAGCTATATCGTTTAAATTAGCTGATATGGCTACAGAAATAGAAGCATCAGAATTGTTACTGTATCAAGCCGCCGATAGAAAAAATAAAAAGCAAAAGATGACCAAAGAGTCAGCTATGGCGAAATATTATGCCAGTGAAGTTTGCGTAAAAGTAGCAACAGATGCAATACAAATATTTGGTGGGTACGGCTATACTAAAGATTTCCCTGTAGAAAAATTTTATCGCGATAGCAAACTTTGTACTATAGGAGAAGGTACCAGCGAAATTCAAAAGTTGGTCATAGCTAGAGAAATATTAAAAGGTAATAAGTAAACATATATGCATTTTTGAAAAAAAATTTCCCCATATTGTACAATACATTACGGGGTTTATTGCGTTATATAATCTTATACAAAATTAAGTTGCAGGTAAATTGCCAAAAACATCAATTAAATAAATGGAAAACTTAGAGAATCAAAACAGAGATAATTTTTCTTATGAGGACTTAAAGAGCCTGTTAAAGCAAGCACACATAGACCACGAGTCTTTCATTAGCAATACCAGTCAACCTGAAGCTAAAGTTTTCAATAGCCCTGCTGAGGAATTGTTTTTTAATTTGAATAACGCCTTAAACCAAATGACTACTCAAGTAGAAATGACTAAGAATAGCATTACTACTGTAAAAGAAATGCTGCAAATTGACACTAATATGGTGCTAGAAACAGAGAAAAGTTTACCAGTATTTGAAGATGGATTTGATAAAATCAAGTATGTATTGCAAAACGAAAATGGCTTTGATCAATTAACACCTGAATTTATATCTAAGGCAGTTGAGTTTCTAAATGTTGCTGAAAATATTCTTACACAATACTACCGTGCTAGTAAACGTCTGATAATTGAATAAATAATATATCATATATTTGGTCTAGATTAAAATTATTCTTACTTTTGCACTCCTACTTAATAAAATTAGTTAGTTTCTACTATAAATGATCAAGGTTACCATAAGAGAAAACGAAGCCATAGATAAAGCATTAAAACGTTTTAAAAAGAAAATGGAAAAGGCAGGCACCATCAAAGAATTTCGTGGTCGTCGCTATTTCATTAAAGATAGCATCAAGCAGCGTAATATGGTGAGTAAAGCCATATACAAGCAAACGTTTGCTGAGGGCGAACAAGCTTAATTTAGATAGCTAAAGTATAGCTATATCTAAGGGTGTAGTAAATAAGCATATAGCAAGCTCAAATATTTATTTATTTGGGCTTTTTCTATTAAAACAACATAGGTTTACTTCAATTATTTGATAGATGCACCAATTTGGATTGTTTTTTGTATTTTAGCAGTATATGTTGATAGATTCATTTCATAAATATTTGAAAAATGAACGCAGATATTCTCCCAATACAATATCAGCATACATCAGCGATGTTACCCAATTCTTCAGCTTTATTAATGTTGGCTTCATTCAAACCAAAGAAGAAAAAATACTTGATTTGCAGCAATCAAATGTTAATGTAATAACTATACCCCAAGTTAGAAACTGGATATATGCATTATCAGCAGAAGGTCTGGCAAACAAAAGCATTAATAGAAAAAGAATATCTCTTAATTCTTTCTACAAATTCCTAATTCGAGCAGAACAGGTTAATTACAATCCTGTCAAGTCAATACCTGCTGTTAAGGGGCCTAAACGAGTCATAGACTTTATTCCCGCTGCCAACATAAATCAATTATTAGACAGTGAAGAATATAAAGTCGCAGACGATTTTATATCTGTTAGAGATAGATTGATATTAGAACTATGCTATGGTGCTGGTTTACGTAGGGCAGAGCTGATAGAGCTTCAAGTTACTAATATAGACTTAGCACAATTACAGATTAAGGTATTAGGTAAACGGTCCAAACAACGTATAGTACCCATCACAAAAACATTAGTAGAGTTAATAAGCACTTACTTAACCTATAGGGCAAACTTGATCCAAAATGCGAAGAATTTGTTTCTGACCCCTAAAGGAGATCCACTTTATCCAGTTCTAGTAGATAGATTAATTAATAGAGAGTTAGGAAAAATTAATAATAATACTGTAACAAATCCACACTCACTTAGGCATAGTTATGCCACGGAACTACTAAACAATGGGGCTGATATAAACGCTATTAAAGAACTACTTGGGCACAGCAGTCTGGCAGCTACTCAAGTCTATACACATACCAATATTGCCAGGTTAAAGGAAATTTACAAATTGTCTCACCCTAAAAGTAAAGAATGATATGCGAATAAGAATGGAGTTAAACCACTTAGATGTAAGTGCAGAATTGAAAGAAACCATCGAAACAAAAGTATCTAAATTGGAGCACTTCTATGAAAACATAGTAGATGCTATAGTATATCTACACGATAGTAAAGATCATAAGGAGATAGAAATAAAGTGCATAGTTAAAAACGATACCTTGTTTGTAAAGGAAAAAGGCGACACATTTGCCAGCGCGCTAGACCGTGCCGTTGAAGTAATGACACGACAAATAAAGAAGTACAAGGAAACTACCCTAAAAAATAATTAATTACTATTGTTGGAAATATTATGAAACTAATTATCTTTGCAGTCCCTTACGAAAATTGAGGGTAACAAGATATTTAGATCTTTATAGTATTGATTATAATGTGCTTGATGTAAGCAGTTGGAAATAGGGAGTAATTAGCCCTAATTTCAATTTCATATGTAGAGTAAGCCGGCATAGCTCAGTTGGTAGAGCTGCTGATTTGTAATCAGCAGGTCGGCGGTTCGAGTCCGTCTGTCGGCTCTTTATTTTACATCAGGCATTATATATAAGTTTAAAGATAAAGCTGGGGAGATACCAGAGTGGCCAAATGGGACGGACTGTAACTCCGTTGAAGTAATTCTTCGAAGGTTCGAATCCTTCTCTCCCCACTTAAGATTGCAATTATTGTAAAGAGATATAATCTCTTTTTTTGCTCAAGGCACTAATCTGATTCATAATGTTACTTGAATCGTTAGTCATATGCTTCCTCATATAGCCTTGAAGAAAAAGACTATATCTGCCCAATAATTACTAAGACAGTTAGTACCAAAGTATCTATTGATACGCTGACGGTTTTACGATTAACATATTAATATCTATGCGGGAGTAGCTCAGTTGGTAGAGCATCAGCCTTCCAAGCTGAGGGTCGCGAGTCCGAGTCTCGTCTCCCGCTCACGATATTAAAATTGAAGCAGGTATCTAGACTAAAATATTTTCTAGAAAAGGTCCGAATTAAATTAATTTATTACTTTATAAAGTTTTTGTGGATTTAAAGATAACTTTTCATTATCTTTGCCCCTCTAATTTTATGTAGAAATAAAAGTAGATTTACTGGAAGAATACACAATATTAGACGTAAAGCCGATGTAGCTCAGGGGTAGAGCACTTCCATGGTAAGGAAGGGGTCGTGGGTTCAATTCCCACCGTTGGCTCATCGCTTTTATTTACTTAACGAAATTAACGAAATCAATTTTATAATTTAACCCGTCATGGCAAAAGAGAAATTTGAAAGGACGAAGCCACACGTCAACATTGGTACCATCGGTCACGTCGACCACGGTAAGACAACGCTAACTGCGGCTATTACTCACGTTCTGTCAAAGAAAGGTTTCGCTCAACAGCGTTCATTCGATTCTATCGATAACGCACCTGAAGAAAAAGAGCGCGGAATTACAATCAATACTTCACACGTGGAGTATGAAACTGTTAACCGTCACTACGCACACGTAGATTGTCCTGGACACGCTGACTATGTTAAAAACATGGTAACTGGCGCTGCACAAATGGACGGTGCTATATTGGTTGTTGCATCTACTGATGGTCCTATGCCTCAGACTCGTGAGCACATCCTATTAGCCCGTCAGGTTGGTGTACCTGCTTTAGTAGTGTTTATGAACAAAGTGGATATGGTGGATGATGAAGAACTTCTTGACTTAGTTGAGATGGAGATTCGTGATCTGTTGTCTTTCTACGATTTTGATGGTGACAATGCTCCAGTTATTCGCGGTTCTGCATTAGGTGCACTAAACGATGACCCAAAATGGATTGAAACTGTAGAGGAGTTAATGACAAATGTAGATAGCTACATTCCATTGCCTCCACGTGCTGTTGATCTTGATTTTGCAATGTCTGTAGAGGATGTTTTCTCAATCACAGGTCGTGGTACAGTTGCTACTGGTCGTATCGAACGTGGCGTTATTAACACTGGAGATCCAGTAGAAATCGTAGGTTACAATGAAGTACCATTGAAATCTACTGTTACAGGTGTTGAGATGTTCCGTAAAATACTTGACCGTGGTGAAGCTGGTGATAATGCTGGTCTTCTACTTCGTGGTATTGAGAAAGAAGCTTTACGTCGTGGTATGGTAATCTGTAAACCAGGTTCTATCACTCCGCACACAGACTTCAAAGCTGAAATCTATGTATTGAAGAAAGAAGAAGGTGGTCGTCACACACCATTCTTTAACAAATATCGTCCACAATTCTATTTCCGTACTACAGATATCACTGGTGAAATCAATTTACCTGAAGGAATGGAAATGGTAATGCCCGGCGATAATGTATCTATCACTGTAAAATTAATCGCTCCAGTTGCGATGGAGAAAGGTCTTCGTTTCGCAATTCGTGAAGGTGGTCGTACAGTAGGTGCAGGTCAAGTAACTGAAATAGTTAAGTAATTAACTAATAATAAATAGGTAAGTATGGGGGTACTGTATTAGTGCCCTCGTATATTATCCTTTTATTGCAATTAGACAGAGATTTAAGTATTTTAAATAATACGGGTGTGGCTCAATTGGTAGAGCAGCGGTCTCCAAAACCGCAGGTTGGGAGTTCGAGCCTCTCCGCCCGTGCGTTAGCCGAAGATGTATGTGTAACAACTGCATCTACCTTACATAATTATAATTGATTAATTAAGATGTTTGAAAGAATTTCAAAGTCAATAGAGTTGACTACAGATGAATTGCTGAATAAAGTGACTTGGCCTACTTGGGAAGAGTTACAGAGCAGTGCCACTGTAGTGCTTATTGCATCTGTGCTAATTGCCATATTGGTATTTGGTATTGATACAATACTTGAACAACTGTTCAAAATTATTTACGGAGCTTAATCTTATTAAACCTGATTGATAATCTGTTAAAATCTGATTAGTTAGTTATATGCGTGAATTTAAATGGTATGTGCTTAGAGTAGTCTCTGGTAAAGAGAAGAAAATTAAGCTTCATATTGAGTCAGAATTAGAAAGAGAGAAGATGTCTGAACTAATAAATCAGATTATCATTCCAATGGAGAAAACAGTTCAGTTGAAAAACAACAAGAAAGTTTTCAAGGAGAGAAACACATTCCCTGGCTACATTATGATAGAGGGTGACCTACACGGTGAATTAATAAGTGTCATTAAGTCTGTAACGGATGTATTGGGATTTTTACCACCAAAAAGAGATCCTGAACCAATGCGATTGAGTGAAATCAATAAAATGTTGGGTATAGTTGACCAAATGAATAATGCAGGTGCAACGGAAGAAATTCCTTTCCTAAGGGAAGAATCTGTTAAGGTCATAGATGGACCATTTAATGGCTTCACTGGTGTGATTCAAGAAATCAACGAAGAGAAGAAAAAATTGATTGTTATAGTTAAAATATTTGGTCGTAGCACACCAGTTGAGCTTAACTATATGCAAGTAGAGCGAGAAGTATAGTTTATAGAAATATAAATTTAAGTATAAATGCAGTTGCATTGAGTAACTGCCCCAGTTAATTAAAATTAATAAAAAGTATAAATATTATTCGTAACAGAACAATAGGATTGTGACGAATACTAAACTAAAGTAAAGCAATGGCTAAAGAAGTAACAGGATTTATCAAGTTACAAGTGAAAGGCGGCGCTGCGAACCCATCTCCACCAATTGGACCTGCATTAGGTTCTAAAGGTGTAAACATAATGGAGTTTTGCAAGCAGTTTAATGCAAGGACGCAAGATAGACCCGGCAAAGTATTGCCAGTAGTTATCACTGTTTACAGCGATAAGAGTTTCGAATTCATAATTAAGACGCCTCCAGTTCCGGTACAACTATTAGAAGTATCTAAACTAAAAAGCGGTAGTGCCCAACCCAACCGTATTAAGGTTGCATCTGTAAATTGGGAGCAAGTACGCGGTATAGCAGAAGACAAAATGTCTGATTTAAACTGTTTCACAGTTGAATCTGCAATGAGTATGGTAGCTGGCACTGCGAGGAGTATGGGTATAAACGTAACGGGTGATAGCCCATTTTAATTCACAACTATAGCATACTTTAATCAGTGACTAAGTTAACTAAAAATAGAAAAAAAATAGCCGATAAGGTTGACTCTACAAAAGCATATACGCTGGTAGAGGCTAGCACATTGGTAAAAGATATCACTACAACTAAGTTTGATGCTTCAGTTGACTTAGATATCAGACTTGGGGTTGACCCACGTAAAGCGAACCAAATGGTGCGTGGTACAGTGGCATTACCTCACGGTACAGGTCGTGACCTTAGGGTTTTGGCTCTAGTTAATCCTGATAAAGAGGCAGAGGCTAGAGAAGCTGGTGCTGACTTTGTAGGATTAGACGAATTCTTAAAGAAAATTGAAAGCGGCTGGACTGATATAGATGTTATCATAACTAGCCCAGACGTAATGCCTAAACTAGGTAAGCTAGGTAGGGTACTGGGACCACGCGGTCTAATGCCTAACCCTAAAGCCGGTACTGTAACTCCAGAAATTGGAAAAGCAGTAAGAGAAGTAAAGGCAGGTAAGATCGACTTTAAGGTTGACAAATTTGGAATTATCCACGCCAGTGTTGGTAGGGTTAGTTTCTCCCCTGATATGATACAAGCCAACATTCAAGAAATGTTAGCTACAGTAGCTAAACTTAAGCCATCTGCATCTAAAGGTACATATTTTAAAAGCATAACAATATCTAGCACAATGAGCCCTGGAATTACTATTGATAGTAAGTCTGTTGTGGGTCTATAATATCTACTTATAATGAATAAAGATCAAAAGCAAGATATAGTTGAAGGTTTGACACAATTGTTTAATGACAGTGGCAAAAACTTTTATATAACTGATATTTCAGCACTTAACGTAGTTAAGAACAATAGTTTACGCCGTATGTGCTTTGAGCAAGGTGTCTCTCTGCAGGCTGTAAAAAATACCCTAATCAGAAAGGCACTTGTTAATTGTGAGATAGATGATTCTGAATTCAAAACTGTTTTGAAGGGATCATCTGCAATTATGATTAGTGAGAAAATGACAGCACCAGCTAAACTTATTAAGGAATATCGTCAAAGTAATGGCGATAAAGGCTTAACACTTAAGGCTGCGTATTTGCAAGAGTCATTGTACATTGGCGATGACCAATTAGATACATTGACCCAACTAAAAGGTAAAGAAGAATTAATAGGTGACGTAATAGCATTATTGCAATCACCTGCTAAAAACGTAATAAGTGCACTGAAAGGTCAGGGCGCTAAAATAGCTGGCATTCTAAAAACTCTAGAAGAGCGAAATGCCTAACACAAGTTACATAATTTATAATCAATAATTTCAAATCGTTAAGAAATGGCGGACGTTAAAGTAATTGCTGACCAGTTAGTAAACCTTACTGTAAAAGAAGTAAATGAACTGGCTCAGATCCTGAAAGATGAATACGGCATTGAGCCGGCTGCTGCTGCACCTGTTATGATGGCAGGCGGGGGCGCTGGTGCTGCTGTTGAAGCTGTAGTAGAGCAAACTGAGTTTGATGTAATCCTGAAAGCTGCAGGTGGTCAAAAACTAAATGTTGTTAAAATAGTAAAAGACCTAACAGGTCTTGGTCTAAAAGAAGCTAAAGATCTAGTTGATGGCGCTCCAAAAGCTATCAAAGAGGCCGTTTCTAAAGATGAGGCTGAAGCAATCAAAGCCAAATTAGAAGAAGCAGGTGCTGAAGTTGAGGTTAAGTAATAACCTTCAACAAATTATATGATTAGACCTACCAAGAAATTGGCAGGTCTATTCCTGTTTATACACATTCTTGATTCACGCAGCTAAATTTATATATCAACATTGACTGCTCAAAAGAAAAATACCCGTATTAATTTCGGGAAAACCCCAAATCCGCTAAACTATCCGGATTTCTTGGAGGTTCAATTGAAATCATTCCATGAATTTTTTCAATTAGATACTCCTGCGGAAGATCGCAGGGAAGAAGGTCTCTATAAGGTATTTGCTGAAAATTTTCCAATCAGTGATGCAAGAGGTCTTTATGTACTTGAGTTCCTAGACTATTTCATTGATCCACCTAAATACAACATTGATGAGTGTATAGAGCGTGGCTTAACCCATAGTGTAGCACTTAAGGCAAAACTTAGACTATACTGTACTGACCCTGAACACGAAGACTTCGAACCAATAGTTCAAGACGTTTACCTTGGTACACTACCATATATGACTCCTCGTGGTACATTTGTAATCAATGGTGCTGAACGCATCATTGTATCTCAATTGCACCGTTCTCCTGGTGTTTTCTTTAGTCAGACTTTCCATACCAATGGTACCAGACTATACAGTGCTAGGGTTATTCCATTTAAAGGAAGTTGGATGGAGTTTGCTACAGACGTGAACAACGTAATGTTTGCATATATTGACCGTCGTAAAAAATTCCCAGTTACAACGCTACTTAGAGCAATAGGTTACGAATCTGACAAAGACATTTTGCAAATTTTTGAATTGGCAGAGGAAGTTAAAGTTAGTAAGGCTAAGCTAAAATCACTACTAGGTAGAAAACTTGCAGCTAGGGTACTTCGCAAATGGGTAGAAGACTTAGTTGATGAAGATACTGGAGAGGTTGTATCATTAGAGCGTAACGAAATTATAATAGAAAGAGATACGCATCTAGAGGAAGCTCACATTGATGCAATACTAGAGGCTAATACTAAAAGTATATTTTTACACCGTGAAGATATTGAAGTAAATGACTATGCCATCATTTACAATACTTTACAGAAAGACCCATCAAATACTGGTAAAGAAGCCCTAGAGCACATATATAGACAATTAAGAAATACTGACCCGCCAGATGATGAAACTGCACGTAGCATCATCGATAGGTTGTTTTTCTCTGATAAAAGATATGACTTAGGTGAAGTAGGTAGATACCGTATCAACAAGAAACTTGGTTTAAGTGAGTCTATTGATACCCGTGTATTAACTAAAGATGACATTATATTAATCATTAAATATCTAATTCAGTTAAGCAACAGTAAAGCTGATATAGATGATATTGACCATTTAAGCAACAGACGTGTTCGTACAGTTGGTGAGCAATTGTATGCACAGTTTGGTGTAGGTTTAGCACGGATGGCCAGAACTATTCGTGAGCGTATGAACGTTCGTGATAATGAGGTCTTTACTGCAACAGACTTGATAAATGCTCGTACTCTTAGTAGTGTAATTAATAGTTTCTTCGGTACCAATCAGTTATCTCAGTTTATGGATCAAACGAATCCTTTGGCAGAGATTACGCACAAAAGACGTATGTCAGCGCTAGGACCAGGTGGACTTAGTCGTGAGCGTGCAGGTTTTGAGGTTCGTGACGTACACTATACTCACTATGGACGTTTATGTACCATTGAAACACCAGAAGGTCCAAACATTGGTTTGATCAGCTCACTTTCAGTATATGCTAAAATTAATGGAATGGGTTTCATAGAAACTCCATACCGTAAAGTAACTGATGGTCGAGTAATTACAGAAAATGTAACCTATTTAAGTGCTGAAGAAGAAGATGGCAAAATGATAGGTCAGGCAATAGCAGAAGTTGACAAAGATGGTAACATTGCTCTTGAGCGTGTTAAGGCAAGAGAAAGCGGTGATTTCACCATTGTTGAGCCAACTAGTCTTGAATATATGGATGTTTCGCCTAACCAAATCGTATCTATTGCTGCCTCACTAATCCCGTTCTTAGAACACGATGATGCGAATCGTGCCCTGATGGGATCGAATATGCAACGTCAGGCTGTACCATTACTTAGACCGCAAGCACCAATAGTTGGTACTGGAATTGAGAAACGTATAGCAATGGATAGTAGAGCACTAGTAGTTGCCGAAGGTCCTGGAGTAATAGACTATGTAGATGCGCAATTAATTAGGTTGCGTTATGACAAAGATGAAGATTCTAAATTAATTGATTTTGATGGTGATACTAAGTCTTATAATCTAGTAAAGTTCCGTCGTACTAACCAAAATTCTTGCATCACTTTAAAACCAATAGTTCGTAAAGGACAAAGGGTAGAGAAAGGTGATGTACTATGTGATGGTTTTGCCACTGAACAAGGCGAATTAGCATTGGGTAGAAATCTGGTTGTGGCATTTATGCCTTGGCAGGGTTACAATTTTGAAGATGCCATTGTAATTAATGAAAATGCTGTACGTGAAGACTGGTTTACTAGCATTCATATAGATGAATACGAATTAGACGTAAGAGATACCAAACGTGGCGTAGAGGAATTTACCAATGATATACCTAACGTAAGTGAGGAAGCAACTAAAAATCTAGACGAAAATGGTCTGATTAGAATTGGTTCTGAAGTAAAAGAAGGGGATATTCTAATTGGTAAAATCACTCCTAAAGGTGAAAGTGAACCTTCACCTGAGGAAAAACTACTTCGTGCAATATTTGGTGACAAAGCTGGTGACGTAAAAGACGTGTCGCTACGTGTACCACCAAGTGGAAACGGTGTTGTAATAACTAAGAAATTGTTTGAACGTGCGCGTAAAGAACGTGTTAATCGCGATAAAGAAAAGTCACTATTAACTAAGTTAGAGAGCGATAACAACAAGACAATCTCAGCACTAAAAGAATTGTTGAATGAAAAGTTGATCATACTGTTAGATGGTAAAACGTCAAGTGGTGTGAAAAACATATACGGTGAGGAAATAGTACCTAAAGCTGCTAAGTTTGGTAAAACAATTTTACGCGCTATAAACTTTGATGAGGTTGATCCAAATAACTGGTCAAGTGACACTGATAGGTCTGATAAAACTAAGAAAATAATTCAGAACTATCGTGCTAAAGTAAACGAAGCTATGGCGCTTTATCGTCGTGAACAATTTTCTATTACAGTAGGTGATGAATTACCTACTGGAGTATTGAAATTGGCCAAAATCTATGTCGCTGAAAAACGTAAGTTGAAAGTAGGTGATAAGATGGCAGGTCGTCACGGTAATAAAGGTGTTGTGGCTAAGATAGTACCACGTGAGGATATGCCATTCCTAGAAGATGGAACGCCTGTTGACATTGTATTAAATCCATTAGGAGTACCTAGTAGGATGAACTTAGGTCAGATATACGAAACGGTGTTAGGCTGGGCAGGTAAAAAACTTGGAGTAAAGTTCGCTACTCCAATATTTGACGGTGCAACTGAGGCAGAGATTAATAGCTACATTGAGAAAGCAGAGCTTCCTTTAAATGGTCGTACCTACTTATATAATGGCTTGACTGGCGATAGATTTGACCAACCGACAACAGTTGGGGTAATCTATATGTTGAAATTGAGCCATATGGTTGATGATAAAATGCACGCGCGTTCTATCGGACCATACAGCTTAATTACGCAACAGCCGTTAGGTGGTAAAAGTCAGTTTGGTGGTCAGCGTTTTGGTGAGATGGAGGTTTGGGCACTTGAGGCATTCGGTGCTTCCAACATCTTGCAAGAAATGTTAACTATTAAATCTGATGACATCATTGGCCGTGCCAAAACATATGAAGCAATAGTAAAAGGAGATAACTTACCTGATGCAGGATTGCCAGAATCGTTTAACGTATTGTTAAACGAGTTGAAAGGTTTAGCGCTAGATATTAATCTAGACTAAGGATTTTTATTATTAATAACACAAAAAAACATCTCAATACGGTCTAATGGCTATAAAAAGAGAGAATAAGAAACTGCAAAGCGATTTTCGCACAGTTTCAATTGGTTTGGCTTCACCGGAGATTATCTTAGAATGGTCTCACGGAGAGGTTACAAAACCTGAAACAATTAACTACCGTACATTCAAACCAGAAATGGGCGGTTTATTCTGTGAAAGAATATTTGGACCTGTTAAAGACTATGAGTGTAACTGCGGTAAATACAAACGTATTCGTTATAAAGGGATAGTTTGTGACCGTTGTGGTGTAGAGGTAACTGAAAAAAGGGTACGTCGTGAGCGTTTAGGTCACGTAAACCTAGTAGTTCCCGTTGCACACATTTGGTATTTCAAATCTTTACCTAACAAAATAGGGTATATGCTGGGTCTAGCTGCTAAGAAGCTAGAGTTGGTTATTTATTATGAGCGTTACATAGTAATCAGCCCAGGTGTAAAAGAAGAAGAAGGTGTACAGACTATGGACTTCCTTAATGAGGAGGAATATATGAATCACCTTGAGACATTACCTAAGGATAATCAATTACTTGATGATAGCGATCCACAGAAATTTATCGCCAAAATGGGTGGTGAGGCCTTGGTTGAGCTACTTGGGAAATTAGACTTAGACAAGCTTTCTTATGACCTAAGGCACGCTGCATTTACCGAAACTTCTCAACAACGTAAAAATGAGGCACTAAAAAGACTAAAAGTAATAGAAAGTTTTAGATCTGCCAATAAAAACTTTGTGAATAAACCTGAGTGGATGATCATAAAGGTATTACCTGTCATTCCACCAGAATTACGTCCATTAGTTCCACTTGATGGTGGCCGTTTTGCATCATCAGACTTAAATGACTTGTATCGTCGCGTTATCATTAGAAACAATCGTCTGAAAAGACTTTTAGAGATACGCGCCCCAGAGGTTATCTTAAGAAATGAAAAGAGGATGTTGCAAGAATCTGTTGACAGTTTATTTGACAACAGTAGGAAAGCTAACGCAGTAAAAACTGAAGGTAACCGTCCATTAAAATCTTTAAGCGATATGCTAAAAGGTAAACAAGGGCGTTTCCGTCAAAATCTATTAGGTAAAAGGGTTGACTATTCTGGTCGTTCTGTTATCGTAGTAGGTCCTTGGTTGAAAATGCACGAATGTGGATTGCCTAAAAATATGGCAGCAGAGTTATTCAAACCATTCATTATTAGAAAACTAATAGAGAGAGGTATAGTTAAAACTGTAAAATCTGCTAAGAAAATAGTTGATAGAAAAGACCCAGTAATTTGGGACATCCTAGAAAACGTATTGAAAGGCCACCCTGTAATGCTGAATCGTGCACCAACGTTGCACAGACTTGGTATACAGGCATTTCAACCTAAATTGGTTGAGGGTAAAGCTATACAACTTCACCCATTAGTATGTACTGGTTTCAACGCCGACTTTGATGGTGACCAAATGGCCGTTCACGTTCCCCTAGGACACGCTGCAGTACTAGAGGCACAATTACTGATGTTGGCATCGCATAATATATTGAACCCAGCAAATGGTAACCCTATTTGTGTACCATCTCAAGATATGGTATTAGGCTTATATTATATTACTAAACAACGCATTAGTACTGAAACCGAAACTGTAATAGGTCAAGGTCTGAAGTTTTATAGCCCAGAAGAAGCCATTATAGCTTATGACCACGGTCAAGTAGCATTACACGCAGTAATTAAAGTGCGTGCAGATGTGAAAAAAGAAGATGGTGAGCTAGAAAATAAATTGATAGAAACTACAATTGGTAGATTACTATTTAATCAAGTAGTACCTGCTAAAATGGGTTATATTAATGAGCTATTAAGTAAGAAATCTTTAAGAGAAATCATCACAAGAGTATATCAAGAAACAGGATTGGCATCAACTGCTAAATTCCTTGATGAAATTAAAGAGTTAGGTTTTCACTATGCATTCCGTGGTGGTCTTAGCTTTAATCTAAGTGATGTTCCTGTACCTTCAGAGAAATTTAGCTTAATAGACAATGCACAAGAAGAGGTAGATGAAATTACTGACAACTATAACAATGGTTTCATAACTAATAATGAGCGTTATAATCAGGTAATTGACGTATGGACACGTATTACAACCCGTGTAACCGACAACTTGTTGAAATATTTAGCTAATGATAATCAGGGCTTTAACTCTGTATATATGATGCTAGATAGTGGCGCACGTGGTAGTAAAGAGCAAATCCGTCAACTAGGAGGTATGAGGGGTCTAATGGCAAAACCACGTAAACACATTGGTGGCGGTGGCGCAGGTGAGATTATCGAGAATCCGATTATAGCCAACTTTAAAGAAGGTCTGTCAGTTCTTGAGTATTTCATATCTACACACGGTGCTCGTAAAGGTCTTGCCGATACTGCACTAAAAACAGCAGATGCCGGTTACTTAACTCGTCGTTTGCACGACGTGGCACAAGATGTTGTTGTTCGTCAACAAGATTGTGGTACACTTCGTGGTTTACCAATCACTGCATTAAAAGATAATGAAGAAATAGTTGAAACCTTATTTGAAAGAATATTAGGTAGAACTACCCTTCACGATATATATGATCCAATTTCAGGCGAATTAATATCAGCTGCTGGTACAGAGTTAGATGAAAATATATCTAAAATCATTGATTCGAGCTTAATTGAAGAAATTGAGATTAGGTCTGTACTGACTTGCGAAAGTAGAAGTGGTGTTTGTGAAAAGTGCTACGGTAGAAACTTGAGTAGTGGTCGTATGGTACAACGTGGTGAGGCAGTAGGTGTTATTGCAGCACAATCAATTGGTGAACCAGGTACACAGTTAACACTTCGTACATTCCACGTGGGTGGTACAGCATCTAAGATTGCGAGTGAGTCTCAGCATTTAGCTAAGTCTCCTGGTAGGTTAGAGTTCGAGAACGTAGTTTCAGTTAAGTTTGATACTAAGTCTGAAGAGGGTATAGCCAACGTAGTACTAAGTCGCGGTGGTGAAATAAGAATTATAGATGAGCGTACCAACGTAATGATGGCCTCATTTAATATTCCTTATGGATCATTCCTGCACGTAATTGATGGTCAGATAATTGAAAAAGAAGATAGAATTTGTCATTGGGACCCATATAACTCAGTAATATTGAGTGAGTTCCCTGGTAAAATTTTCTATGATAGCATAACAGAGGGTATTACATTCCGTGAGGAAGTCGATGAGCAAACTGGTCACCGTGAAAAAGTAATTACTGAAACTCGTGTTAAAAATAAAATTCCTACCATTATAATCAATAACTTAGATGGGGAAACACTTAGAGAGTACAATTTACCTGTAGGTGCCCACATAGTAGTAGATGATGGTGAAGCTGTAGATGCAGGTGCGATTTTGGTGAAAATACCAAGAGCAACAAGTAAGACTCGTGACATTACAGGTGGTTTGCCTCGTGTTACAGAATTATTTGAGGCGCGTAACCCGTCTAACCCAGCAGTAATTACAGAGATTGATGGAACTATCAGTTTCGGTGGTATCAAAAGGGGTAATAGAGAGATAATCATAACAAGTAAGGAAGGTGAGCAAAAGAAATACTTAGTTCCATTAAGCAAACACATCTTAGTTCAAGAGAATGACTTTGTTAAGGCTGGTGAACCATTAAGTGATGGTGCCATTACGCCTGCTGACATATTGAAAATTAAAGGACCATATGCAGTTCAACAGTACATTCTTAATGGAATACAAGAGGTATATAGACTACAGGGTGTAAAAATCAATGATAAGCACATTGAAGTCATAGTACGTCAAATGATGCAGAAAGTTTTGGTAGAAAACCCTGGACATACCAGATTTTTAGAGAATGAGGCTGTTGATAAATGGGAGGTATTGCTAGAAAATAGCAACATTTACGATAAGAAAGTAATAGTTGAACCAGGTGATTGCCCAGACTTAACGCCAGGTATGATTATAACTAGTCGTAGGCTACGCGAAGAAAATAGTAAGTTAAAACGCCAAGATAAAAAATTAGTTGAGGCTGCTGAGGCTATTAGTGCTACTACAAGTCCGTTACTACAAGGAATTACACGTGCCAGTTTAGGTACGCAGAGTTTCTTAAGTGCGGCGTCTTTCCAAGAAACTACTAAGGTGTTAAACGAAGCTGCAATAGCAGGTAAAATTGACTCACTGAATGGGTTGAAAGAGAACGTAATAGTAGGTCACAGAATCCCTGCCGGTACTGGTGTTAGAGACTTTGAAGACATTGTAGTAGGCAGTCGTGACGTATATGATAGATTATCTAGTAAAAACTAATCATTAGCTATAGAAATATGTCAGATGAAATAATTACAGACGAAAATCAAATCAGCATTCACTTAAGTGAAGATATGGCTGAGGGTACTTATAGCAATATGGCTATCATAACTCACTCTCTTACTGAGTTTGTTGTTGACTTTGTAGCTATGATGCCCGGTATTCCGCAGGCTAAAGTGAAAAGTAGAATAGTCCTTCACCCAATTCACGCTAAGAAGCTTTTGCGTGCATTAGAAGACAATATTTCTAAGTATGAGAGCAGATACGGTAGAATAGATGAAGATGATCAAATACCTGGACCAGGTTTAATGTTTAGCGGCCCAACAGGATTAGCCTAACATTTATATGAATTAATGTTATAACCCGTATTGCTTTTTTGCAATGCGGGTTTTTTTATAACATAAAAAATCCCATATAGAACTAACCATATGGGATATAAATCTAAATGTTGATTTAGTTAATTTAGATATCTAGTCAGAAGATCTACCAAATAATCGGCCGCCTACTAGAAATCCTAACACTGCAAGTGCTAACACTACATATAGTATGATTTTAACTAAGCCTGTTACTGCACCCCAACCAATGAAGCCAAATGCTGCCAAGACTACCAAGACAAGAAAAATTTTGAATACAGTTCCCATAGTTTTAAATAATAATTGTTATTTAATGTAGAGTTAAAACTGTATTAAAATGTTCAGGGAAATATTTAAATTACGTCATAAAAAAACGCAACCTATGTTATAGATTACGTTAAATATAATAATAATTAATCTCTACTACTTTCTAAAGTTGGTTCCCTCTACGACAGTAACACCTGGGAGTCTTTGTTTTAGCTCTTCTACATCAAATTGTTTAAACTGATTGTTAGTAATGCTTATTTTTTTTAGGTTCAGCATATTTTCAAAACTTCCTGGTAAATCTTCTATTAGGTTGCCGTCTATATATATCTCTTCTAGTTTTTTCAATTGCAATAATTCTGGTGGGAATACAGTAAGGTTACAAGATTGAATGTGCAATACTCTTAATTCTTTCAGCTCAGCAACTTTTTTCCATTCTATAGCAGGTTTTTTAAAATTACATCCACTCAGGTCTAAATATTCTACACTCTTTAATCGAGGGAACTCTTCTGGTAATTTTGTAAATTGATTATAACCTAAGTCTAAGTGAATTACTCTATTTAGTTTACAAAACTCAGGCTTAATAGTCTTTAAACTATCGTGATTAAAGCTCACGTAGGTTAACAAGTTTTGCATTTGAATTCCTTCTGGTAAAGATTTTAAACTGGTGTAATTGATTTCAAGTGTATCAAGTGCAGGAAATGATTCAATTTCTGTCGGTATTCTACTTAGGCTACTATAATTGATTCGCACTACAGTTAATTCATTATGATCCATCAATTGGCTAGGCAATTTGCTCATATTCGTTTTATAAGCAATAAACCGTTTTAATCTTTTAGACTCCTTCAATTTTTTTAATCCCTTATCCACTTTTGCTGTGTCAGCAATGCCTATTAACTGAAGTTCAACCATATCTTGATAGAATTCAAGTTTACTTAACATTCTGTAGGCATTATCTTTCATATAGTCCTCGCTACCGTCGATTACCACATTTTTTACCCCATTCATTCCATCTTGCCCTAATACAGAAGTGGAGAATATGCCGGAAAGCAAGCATAATAAGATCAAAAGTTTTTTCATAGTTTATGTTTCAATATTTTTTTATAGCTTTAAAAAGGTGTTTTGAATGTGGTAGAGTTTTATTTTTAACAATTTCTTGCATCAAATTTAAGCTATGATAAAAAATATTACGCAACTAAGCATCTACTATTTATCAAATAGATTCTTCTTATTGGGTATTATGGCTTTAATAATTCAATTTTGACTTTACCTCCTGCAAGTATTACCGCATTGATACCTCCATCGTTTACATACACTGTACCTGGTTGCAGGCTATTTAGCGTACCATACATTTCAGCATAGTCGCCTATTTTAGATTTCTTCTCAAGTCTAGTTGATATAGTATTAAATGCATAGTCAATTTGATCCTTTACAGGATACACCATATAGCTCTCTATATATTTGTTAAATCCAATTTTTAACACCCAAATTGCTGCTTTATTTAGTGCATTTTTAGTATCAAAAGAATAGTCTAAATTTTTTATTTTGATGGAACCTTCAATTTGATCATAATAAGGAGTTCCCTCTAAAAATACTAGTCCATTTACTTTTTTCTTAAATAGCCCTTTTCCGACAGTTCCCTTTATGCCTAAGGTCATCGCCATTTTATTTGCCTCGTCTGGTTTTTTGTAAATTTTAATCGATTTTACCAATATGTTGTATTTTTTCTCAGCTGTAAATGTTTTATTTACCAAAAATTGACTGGCTAGTTTCGTAGCTAAATCATAAGATACTGTTCCATATATAGCTATTTGACAAGCATCATTAATTGCTTTCGTGGTTATCAGCTTTGGTAGTACCTTAAGTGGTGATGGTCTGACGTCTATTCCGCTACTAATGTTTAAATAAGACTCTAGACCAAGGTTCAATGAAACTATATTGTTACTAATACTTATAGGACTCATTTGTATGTTCTGTGGCTCCATATTTAAAATTGTCTTAGTATCTGGGTCTAGGGTTACAGGTCTGTGCAGTTCCTTCCAAGCTATATTTATTGGGGTTTTTATGTCAATCTGTGAATACAAATATTTATCTATTTGTGCTGATATTTCATTCATTCTAGGTTTTAATATCTTATTAACTAGCATTGTAACTGGTAGTTTTACAATTCCAAGATCTATTGCTGGCGTACTTATCCATTCATAACTAGTCTCTGTTCTACTTACCAGTTTCCAGTCAGCATTTACACTTAGGGTTGAAGTTGTAATTACCTTAACATCTAGTACTTGAGACTTTCGGACACTAATGTTTGGACATATTTCACAAGCATTCATCACATATTCAGCCAATAAATCTATGTGAAGTGGTACATTTATTTGAATTTTATTGTTACTACCTGTTAGACTAATATCACCCAACCGTCCTACTTTAATTTTTAAATTATCGATGCTAGCATCATTGTCTTCATATAGATTATTGGGTAAAGATTTATTTATAAAATTGCTAGCATCAGCTAAGTTTACAGTTAAAGGTATGTTTATTCGACTGATAAGTCGCTCTTCTTTGGCCTGAACAACAGATGTAGCTAATTTTGGCTCATAATTAAGTTTCTGGGTTTTACAACCCATCATTAATACGCCAATTATACTTATATATATTAAATGCTTCATATTTTTTTAAATTATATCAACTAGATTTTTTAGCAAAGCTATTATTTGGCATTGTAAATGTTGATTTAATATGATTAGCTGGAATATGAATTACGTATATATCATTGTCGGCCATAATTATTATAGTTTTATGAATGTGTCTATTCTTTTTTTATTACTTTTTTATCTTTGTACAAACAGTTTTTCTGTATATAACAGCCAAATGAATATTTTGCAAATCTCAAAGAATGATTTGGAAACCAATAAGTACAATATAATAATTTTAAATTCAAATAAGCTATTAGATACTTCGCTTAAGTTTACTGAATGGAAATGTGATTTTGGATCAGTAAGATACAGAACCTACTGCTCTCATTCTTTTACATTTAAAAATGTGTCTAGGGCTAGCATTACAATAGACAATGTAAGTACTAGCTGCTCTTGTGCTAAAACTATTTACAGTAGTGATAGTGTTCTGCCTGGTCATTACAGTACTATTCAGGTAACTTATAGAGATAGTACGATGCCGGGTTATTTCTCTCAAGATGCATATATCAGTTTGAAAAACGGTGAAAAGTACACGCTAAGAATTAAGGGAACCATTAGAGAACCAGGCAAGTAAAATAGATTAAAATTTAGTATTTGTTTGGAATTTAGGATAAACCTGCAAATATATTTTTGGCTAAGCTCCATTTGGCATAAAAAAATGAGTATAGCTCATAGTCAACAGATGCAAATGCAGATTACTCAATGAAATTCGGCATTCAATTTGCAAATAACATAAAATAACAATAGCAACACTATATTAATTAAATAATGAATAAGTTTTTTACACTATGTGCAGCCGCTTTATTAACTATTAGCTTAAGTGCTAATGCAGGTGATAAACCAGGTCAGCAAGGCAAAAAAAGTAAACCTGCTAAAACTAGCAAAACCACTAAAACTGCGAAAACTACTAAGACTGTTGCAAAAGAAACAGGACCTAAATTTGACGAAGGCGATGTAAATAGTTCAGTTCGTTGGGACAAGTTAACTTGGGATTTCGGTGACGTAACTTATGGTGCTGATTGTAGCCACGCATTTATGTTTAAAAACGTAAGTCAAAAACCAGTTACCATCACTGCTGTAAATACTAGCTGTGGTTGTACTAAAGCTGGTAGCACAGAGGAGCCTGTAATGCCAAACAAAACTGGTAATGTTACTGCTAGATATAACAATAACACCATTCCTGGTGCATTTACCAAAACTATTACAGTAACTCTTGATAATGGAGAAGCCATTATGTTGACTATAAAAGGTAACATAAAGGAGCAAGGTAAATAATTTAGATAGAAATAGTTCATCTATACAGCCGGTAGTATAGCTATCGGCTTTTTTTTGCAAAAAAATGTTGATATTATTCCAACTTCATCACGAGAATATTCGTATTAATATATGAAGGCCAAAGCTAAATATTTGATTGGATGATTCTGAAATAATTACCATCACATTAAATAATTTAATTAAAGAATATGAAGATATTTCATCTTATAGCGTGCATATTAATACTAACCCTAATGGTATGCAACCAAGCTATTGCACAGCCAACTAAGGGTAGTAAACACATTAAGAAATCAGAGGCTGTTGAGGATATGACCTTTGAGGCAGGAAATAAAAATAGTAGAATAAAATGGAATGTTGTAAAATTTAATTTCGGCAATATTCCTTATGGAAGTGACGCTAGATATACTTATTATCTTAAAAATGTAAGTAAAGACCCAATTAGCTTAGTAACTGTAACCCCCTCTTGTGGATGTACAACCAGTTCATTCTCACAAGAACCAATATTACCGGGTGGAGTAGGGCAAATTACAGTGAGATATGATTCCTCTAAAATTGGAGAATTCGATAAAACCTTAACGGTTAATATAGGCTACGAAATCATTATCCTTTATATTAAGGGAAATGTACAAGAGCCAACTGATGATTTACCTTAGATAGTTTTACTTTTATTTAAGGCGTTTCCTGTTGTTGTTTGTGAAATAAGTTAGTGATGCAACCCCTTGTTATAGAAATGTAGCAAGGGGTTGCTGTTTTATTTAAGCTCAATTATAATGAATATCATTTCTTCATAATTTATTTATATACAAAGCATTATACTAACAGATAAATGAGTAAATTTGATTAAGCTTAAATCATATTTGTAATCAAATGAAGAATTTTAAAACAATAGTCCTAGGTGTCGTTTTGACTCTTAGCAGTACTGCAAGCGTTTTAGCTTGCGGAGGTCCTGAATGTATAAATCTCTTAAAGAAAGAAAGAATATCTGTAGGTGTACAGACAATGGTAGATAGATATACTACCTATAGAAAAGATGCCTACTCTGTAGCAGGTACTGGTATTGGCTATGGTAAAGTAGTTAAATTTCGTGTTTGCGATAAATTTAGCCTAGAGTCAGGAATAAACTATAGAACAGTAAACTACAATACATTTATAAATACTATTACTAAAGAAGGCAATACCTATAATGGTAATTATCAGGTAAGTTATAGCACTATTGAGGTGCCAATGGTTGGCAATTTTAAACTATTGGGGTGTTGCGGTACATCTATCGGTGTTAGAGCAGGTGCATCAGTTAACTACGCTTTGTGTGATAAGAGTTACTATGGTTCAGAATTAAGCGCTGATAAAAGCAATAACCTGGGAATTAGTCGTGCCAGTTATGGTGCTTTATTAGGTGGACTATACATAGATCAAAAGCTTTGTCACGGAATGACAGTAACTGGATCATTAAATTACAGAACTAATTCAGTAAACCCAATCAATATTATCAATACCAATACATTGGGTATGGGTGCCTCACTTGGACTAACTTATAATTTAGGAAGTTGCTGCGGTAAAGCTTCTAATGCTTGCCCAGAAAGCAAGGAAAATATTTTATAATATTTGACCAAGAGATAATGATACAAGCCGACTTCTGCAAAAGGAGTCGGCTTTTTTTGTGCATAATATTTTAAAAAAAGTATGATTACGTAATGATAATGTAAAATAAATACTTTATTTTTGCCCCCTGTTAGAAGTTTTAACAATAGGTTAAAACCTTCGCACTTTCATATATTGTTTTGCCGTGACGTGTTATTGTCTATGGTTTTTCGAACTTGATTGGGCTTGGTGTCTTATCCTCTTGCTTGCCCCTAATAATAAACAGTTAAACTGTTGATTGTTATTAGCAAAAAAACTCCTATTTTTGCAGTCCTAAAATTTGAAAGGTTTTTAACACGATATATGCCAACTATACAGCAATTGGTAAGAAACGGCAGAACGAAAATCAAAAATAAGAGTAAGTCTCCTGCCCTTGATTCCTGCCCACAAAGAAGGGGTGTGTGCACACGTGTGTACACTACTACCCCTAAGAAGCCTAACTCAGCTATGCGTAAAGTAGCGCGTGTTAGGTTAACTAATCAAAAGGAAGTAAACGTTTACATTCCTGGTGAAGGTCACAACCTACAAGAGCACAGCATAGTACTGGTTCGTGGCGGTCGTGTGAAAGATTTACCAGGGGTTCGTTACCACATAGTACGTGGTGCCTTAGATACTGCCGGCGTTGACAAACGTCAACAGAGCCGTAGTAAATATGGTACTAAACGACCTAAGGTTAAAAAATCATAATAAGTAAAGTCAAAAAAATAACTCAAACAAAATGAGGAAGACTAAACCCAAGAAGCACTATATATTACCTGATCCGAAGTACGGAGATACTGTTTTAACAAAATTTGTAAACAACCTAATGTTAGATGGTAAAAAAACCACCGCTTTTAACATTGTTTACGGAGCTTTAGAAATAGTAGAAACACGTACTAAAGAGAATGGTCTAGAAGTATGGAGAAGGGCACTAACTAATGTAACACCACAAGTTGAGGTTAAAGCCAGACGTGTAGGTGGAGCCACGTTCCAAATACCGACAGAGATTAGATCTGAGCGTAAAATGGCAATGGGTATGAAATGGTTGATTTTATATTCACGTAAACGCAATGGGAAGTCAATGATTGATAAATTGGCTGCAGAAATTTTGGCTGCTGCTAACAACGAAGGTGCTGCTGTGAAAAAGAAAGAAGACACACACCGTATGGCTGAAGCAAATAAAGCATTCTCACACTTTAGAGTATAGTACTGTACAAATGAGTAATGATTTAAATTATACAAGAAATATCGGCATAATGGCACACATTGATGCTGGTAAGACTACCACTACAGAGCGAGTATTGTTCTACACTGGTGTTAATCATAAGATTGGCGAAGTGCATAACGGTGCCGCTACTATGGATTGGATGGTACAAGAGCAAGAACGTGGTATTACCATTACCTCTGCTGCTACTCGTACCCACTGGATGTATAAAGATATTGATTATGACATCAACATCATTGATACACCAGGTCACGTTGACTTTACCGTAGAGGTAGAGCGCTCACTTAGAGTATTAGATGGTTCTGTTGCTTTATTCTGTGCAGTAAGTGGTGTTGAGCCGCAAAGTGAGACAGTTTGGCGTCAAGCTAATAAATATAATGTAGCGCGTATCGGTTTCGTTAATAAAATGGACCGTGCAGGCGCAGACTTCTTTAACGTAGTAAAACAAGTTAAGGAAAAATTAAATGGTCGTCCAGTTCCACTTCAGGTACCTATAGGTGCAGAAGATACATTTAAAGGTGTAGTGGATCTAGTAACTATGGAAGCTACTGTATGGAAAGAAGAAGGTTACGGTTTTGAATCTTACACTATTCCAATCCCAGAAGACTTAATTGAAACTGTTAATGAGTATCGTGAGAAAATGGTAGAAGCCATTGCTGAACACGATGATACATTGATGGAGAAATTCTTTGAGAATCCTGCAAGTATCACAGTTGAAGAGTTACGTTCTGCAATTCGTAAGGCAACTATTGCTATGAGCATTACACCAATGCTATGCGGTTCTGCATTTAAAAATAAAGGTGTGCAAACTATGCTTGATGCGGTATGTCAATACCTACCATCACCTATGGATATGCCAGACGTAGTGGGAATTAATCCAGATACTGAAGAAGAGGTAACTCGTAAATCTGCAGCATCAGACCCATTCTCTGCACTTGCATTCAAGATAATGACTGACCCATTTGTGGGTAGATTAGCATTCTTCCGTGTATATAGTGGTAGATTAGACGCTGGGTCTTATGTGTTGAATACGCGAACTATGAAAAAAGAGCGTATCAGTCGTATATTCCAAATGCACGCTAATAAGCAAAACCCTATTGATTCAGTTACAGCTGGTGATATAGGTGCAGCAGTTGGTTTTAAAGACATTCGTACTGGTGATACACTATGCGATGAGAAATTCCCTATTGCTTTAGAAAGTATGACATTCCCTGAGCCAGTTATCGGTTTAGCAATTGAGCCTAAAACTCAAGCTGATATAGATAAATTAGGTATTGCACTTGGTAAATTGTCTGAAGAGGATCCTACATTCCGTGTTAAAACAGATGAGGAAACTGGTCAGACCGTAATTAGTGGAATGGGTGAGCTTCACTTAGAGATTATCGTTGATAGACTGAAACGTGAGTTCAAAGTAGAGTGTAACCAAGGGGCTCCACAAGTAGCCTACAAAGAGTCAATTTCTATGACTGTACAACATCGCGAAGTCTATAAAAAGCAAACGGGCGGTCGTGGTAAATTTGCAGATATTCAAGTAGAGGTTGGTCCTGCTGATGCAGCATTCCTAGAGAAAAACCCCGGTGGTGGCTTACAATTCATTAATGAAGTAGTAGGTGGATCTATACCTAGGGAGTACATTCCTGCAGTACAAAAAGGTTTTGATAATGCTATGAGCAATGGTGTTCTAGCTGGTTATCCGCTAGATTCACTTAGAGTTAGATTGTTTGAAGGATCTTTCCACCCAGTGGACTCAGATTCATTATCATTTGAGCTTTGTGCTAGATTAGCATTTAGAGAGACTTGTAGAAAAGCTAAGCCTATGTTGCTTGAGCCAATAATGAGTGTAGAAGTAGTAACTCCAGAAGATTATATGGGCGATGTAATGGGTGACCTAAACAGACGCCGTGGACAGTTGGAGGGTGTAGATAGTCGTGGCGATGGTCAAATCATCAAAGCAAAAGTTCCGTTAAGTGAGTTGTTTGGATATGTAACTACATTGCGTACAGTAACATCTGGACGTGGTTCTAGTACTATGACATTCAGCCATTATGATCAGGTGCCAAATAGTATAGCTGAAGGTATATTGGCTAAAATGAAAGGTAAATCCGAAAAAGTGTAAGCTAAGTAACCATGAGTCAAAAGATTAGAATAAAGTTGAAGTCTTATGATCACCATTTGGTTGATAAATCAGCCGAAAAGATTGTAAAGACCGTAAAAACAACAGGTGCAGTTGTTAGTGGTCCAATACCACTTCCTACTGAGAAGAAAATCTTCACAGTATTACGCTCACCTCACGTGAATAAAACAGCAAGAGAACAGTTTGAACTGTGCTCACATAAAAGATTAATAGACATTTACAGTAGTTCTGCTAAAACAGTTGATGCACTGATGAAGTTGGAATTGCCAAGTGGTGTTGACGTAGAAATAAAAGTTTGATAATGTCAGGCATAATAGGTAAAAAATTAGGTATGACCAGCATTTTTGATGCTGACGGGAAGAATATTCCCGTTACAGTAATCCAGGCTGGTCCGTGCGTTGTCACTCACGTAAAAACTGAGGAAAATGAAGGTTATAACGCAGTTCAACTTGCATACGGAGACCGTAAGGAAAAGAACGCAACAAAGGCTTTAAAAGGTCATTTTGAGAAGGCTAACACCCCTCCTAAAGCTAAATTGGTGGAGTTCTTGGAATTTGAGCAAGCGCTGAAATTAGGTGACAGTATTGACATTAGTATCTTCGAAGAAGGTGAATTTGTTGATGTAGTGGGTACCAGTATGGGTAAGGGCTTTCAGGGAGTAGTACGCCGACACAACTTTAGTGGTGTAGGTGGTAGAACTCACGGTCAGCATAACCGAGCACGTGCACCGGGATCACTTGGAGCCTCATCTTGGCCTAGCCGTGTCTTTAAAGGTATGCGAATGGCAGGTAGAATGGGTGGCGACAGAGTAAAGGTTCAAAACCTTGTCGTTGTCAGAATTATGCCTGAAAAGAATTTGATACTCCTAAAAGGAGCAGTGCCAGGAGGAAAAGGATCATTTGTAGTTATTCATAAATAAAGGTAAAATGGAACTGGAAGTATTCAACATAAAAGGTGAGAAAACCACTAAAATGGTAACTCTGGCTGATGAAATCTTTGCCATAGAGCCCAATGATCACGTGATTTACCTAGACGTTAAGCGTATTCAAAACGCAAACCGTCAGGGTACGCACAAAGCAAAAGAACGTAATGAACTTAGGGGTTCTACGCGTAAACTTATCAAGCAAAAGGGGAGCGGTGGCGCTCGTCGTGGTGATATTAAGTCTCCATTGCTTCGTGGTGGTGGACGTGTATTTGGTCCTAGAGTCCGTGACTACGATATTAAATTGAACAAAAAGGTTAAGTCATTAGCTCGTAGGTCAGCATTAGCATACAAGGCAATCAACAATCAGATAGTGGTTGTAGAAAACTTTGATATGGCAGTACCTAAAACTAAAGAGTTTACCCAAATATTATCTGCACTTAATCTTACAGATAATCGTAGCCTTTTCGTAATTGGTTCAGCTAATGTGAACATTATGAAATCTGCTAGTAACATTCAAAATGCAAATATTGCACTACCGAGTGAGTTGAATACATATTCACTATTGCACGCGCAAAAATTGATATTGACAGAAGATGCAGTTAACATAATTAACGAAACTTTAAAGTAAACTACAGATATGAGCATATTAAAAAAACCTGTGGTAACTGAAAAGGGAACACAACTACAAGATAAGCTAAATCAGTACACGTTTATGGTGGACCCTAAAGCGGATAAACTGGAAATAAAGGCTGAAATCGAAAAGATATATGAAGTAACGGTAGAGGAAGTTCGTACTATGAATTATAAAGGTAAAAGCAAAACACGCTTTACCAAACGTAATTTTATATCAGGACGCACCCCTGCCTTGAAAAAAGCTATTGTGAAACTTAAAGACGGAGATCAAATAGATTTCTATAGCAACATCTAAATAAGAGTATGGCAGTAAAAAGATTAAAACCGAATACTCCAGGTACACGTTTCGCAGTATTAAACTCTTATGCTGAGTTAACTACTGACAAACCTGAGAAAAGTTTGCTACGCCCAATCAAGAAATCTGGTGGACGTAACAATACTGGTAAAATGACTATGCGCTATATGGGCGGTGGTCACAAACGTAAGTATCGTATTATAGACTTCGCAAGGGCTAAACACGGCATAACTGCTACTGTTAAGACCATTGAGTATGATCCGAATCGTACAGCATTCATAGCATTAGTAGAATATACTGATGGCGAAAAGACTTATATACTAGCACCTAAGGGCATTACCGTAGGGCAAGAAATAATAAGTGGTGAAAGAGTAGCCCCAGAGATTGGGAATACTCTTAAACTACAGTTTATACCACTAGGTACACTAGTACACAATGTTGAGTTGCACCCAGGCAAAGGCGGATCTTTCGCTAGAAGTGCTGGTTCATATGTTCAACTATTAGCCAGAGATGGTAAATATGCCATCTTAAAAATGCCAAGTGGTGAAACTAGAATGGTATTAGCACAATGCTATGCTACAGTAGGTAGTGTTAGTAATGGTGACCACAGCTTGACCAGCGATGGTAAGGCAGGTCGTAGAAGATGGTTGGGCCGTAGACCACGTGTACGTGGTGTAGCAATGAACCCAGTAGATCACCCTATGGGTGGTGGTGAGGGTCGTGCATCAGGTGGACAACCCCGTTCAAGAAAAGGATTATATTCTAAGGGCAAGAAAACTCGTGCACCTAAAAATCCTACATCTAAATTCATCATCGAAAGACGTAAGAAAAGAAAGTAAGCTATGAGTCGTTCTATTAAAAAAGGCCCTTACATCAGCTTTAAGCTGGAGAAAAAGGTAGATACCCTAAATGAAACAGATAAAAAAACTGTAATCAAAACTTGGAGTCGCCGTAGTATGATATCTCCTCAGTTTGTAGGCCATACCATTGCAGTACACAACGGTAATAAATTTATTCCTGTATATGTAACTGAAAATATGGTAGGTCACAAGCTTGGCGAATTTTCACCAACACGTACTTTCAGAGGTCACACTGCTAAAAAGAAAAAGTAAACCATGGAAGCATTAGCAAAATTAAATAGATCACAATTCTCTCCACGTAAAATGCGCCTATTGGCTGACCTAATACGTGGTATGCGTGCTGACAAGGCAATATATGTACTGAAAGTACACGAAAAACATATGTACAGTGTACAATTAGAGAAATTGTTGCTCAGTGCAATTAATAATTGGAAGCAAGCACACGCAGAGTCTGGTGCTGACGAAAGTGAACTAATTGTAAAACGCATAACAGTTGACGGCGGCAGAATGCTAAAGAGAGTGCAACCTGCACCTCAAGGTCGTGCCCACAGAATTCGTAAACGTTCTAACCACATTACCCTAACCGTTGGTCTACCGCAAGAAGCAAAAGTAGATACCATCGCTTAAATAAAGATTATATAAGAAATGGGACAAAAAGTAAACCCGATTGGGCTAAGATTAGGTTACATCCGCGGATGGGAGAGTAATTGGTATGGTACAAAAGACTATGCTAAAAAGCTACTTGAAGACTTTAAAATTCGTGCCTACATCAACAAACATATTCAACGTGGCGGTATAGCCCGTATTGTTATTGAGCGTACATTAAAGCGTGTAACCGTTACCATACACACAGCTAGACCTGGTATAGTAATAGGTAAAGGTGGACAAGAAGTTGAAAAACTTCGTAATGAGTTAAAAAAATTAACAACTGCTGCAGACGTTCAGATCAACATTCACGAGATTAAAAGACCTGAACTAGAAGCTGCCTTGGTAGCAGAAAATATTGCCAATCAATTAGAGGCTCGTATCAGTTTCCGTCGTGCATTGAAAATGGCAGTAGCCAGTACAATGAGAATGGGTGCAGAGGGTATAAAAGTAAGGGCAAGTGGCCGACTAGGTGGTGCAGAGATAGCTAGGTCTGAAGGGTATAAAGAGGGGCGTACCCCGCTTCATACATTCCGTGCAGACATAGACTACGCACTAGCAGAGGCTAATACAGTATATGGTAAGATAGGTGTGAAAGTATGGATCTGTAAAGGTGAAGTATTTGGCAGACGTGATCTTAATATGAACTTTGGCGTGTCTAAAGATCGTGACGACAGAGGTGGTCGCGGTGGAAACGATAGAGGTGGACGTGGCGGCAATGATCGTGGCGGCAATGATCGTGGCGGACGCGGAGGCGACAGAGGTGGTCGTGGTGGTGGATTCCAAGGCGATCGCAGAGGCGGTGGTCAAGGTGGTGCAGGTGGTCAAGGTGGCGGCGGTGGATACCAAGGCGGTAACCGTGGTGGTCAAGGCGGTCAAGGTGGAGGTGGCGGTAATCGCGGTGGTC
>JAWXCF010000037.1:0-39478 GCA_034440515.1 Bacteroidota bacterium | reverse complement strand
ATCTTCTACCAATTTGTAAACTTGATCTTTATTAAATAATAAGCTCAAAGGTACATTAAACATATTATCAATGTGTGAATAAGTCCAATCTTTGAGTTCATTTCTCAGCCACTCACGTTGTGGAGTTTGGAGCGCTCTTTTCGGAGCTTCAACTATAGTTGATGGGAGATAATTCTTTAATAAATCCCTCATAAACCATTTGCCAGTTTCATTTTGAATCTTAAACTCTCGAGGTTGTTGAAAAGCTAATTCGAATAATCTGTGATCTAGAAATGGTTCTCTTAATTCCGTACTGTAAGACATACTAACTCGATCATTAAATCGCAATGCCCTAGGTATCTTCGTATAAAATGCGTCTCTATATTGTAAGTTTCTCAGCAAATCTGGATAAGGTGAATCTACTGCCCATTTTAGACCATATTTCTTTACCTCTTCACTCAATGCATCATTAGGGTTTAGCAAATTGATACTTCCCTGTAGCGTAGGTGAGCTTATTGTAGTTCCAGCTTTTCTATAATAATCGTAACCAGCCCATTGTTCGTCCATTCCTTGACCATCTAATAATACAATGTTTCCATCTTTTCTAGCAGTATTAAATACTTGGCTATATGCGATAGTAGGAACACCTCCATATGGTTCATCCTGATGATATTGCACCTTTTCAGCCAAATTCATAACATCGTCAGCCGTCAATAGGCAAGGCTTTAGAGGATGTTTTGTTGTTTTGAGCATATCCTCTACCCAAGGTAATTCATCATACCTATCATCATTTGTATAGAAACTATATGAAGTTATATTACTGTCTTTGCCTTGAACTAAGTCAACCATTCCAAGTAGAGCTGATGAATCTAAACCCCCACTTAAGTTAAATCCTAATGGCACATCTGCTCGAAATCTTAAATTGATACTATCTTTTAACAATTCTAAGTACTCTTCTTGTACCAATGCCATAGGTCTAGGGTCAAAATCTACGCCAGTTACATCTGGTAAATAATACCACCTATGAAGGCTTAATCCTTCATTGATAGAATAATATCCGTAATGTCCTGCTGGTAATTTAAGTATGTCTTTCCAAAATGTTTGGTTATTTACATCATATGCACTTGTAGATAAATAGGTAGCCCAAGTATCAAAATTTGGCTGTTTTTCTATACCAGCTACAAATAATGCTTTAATTTCACTTGAAAAATATAGTCCATCTTTATTTAAGTGGTAATGGAAAGGTTTGACGCCTAGTCTATCTCTGGCTATAAATAATTTGCTTGTTTCATTATCCCAAATGGCAAATGCAAACATTCCTATTAGTTTATTTAGGCAATCTTTACCCCATTCTACAAATGCATTAAGAACAACTTCAGTATCAGTTTCAGATTGGTATTGATACTTTGTACCTAATTCAACTTTTATTTCTCTGTAATTATATATCTCTCCATTTAAAACAATAACATATCTACCTGATGTAGAAATCATTGGCTGAGTACCTGCTTCAGATAAATCTAATATACTTAAGCGATTATGCCCTAAGTGGGCTTGATTATTTTGACTGTGAAATTTTCCTGTAGCATCTGGGCCTCTATGCTTCTGTACTGATAGCATATTGTCAAGGACCACATTTGAAATTCCCTCTTTAATTATTCCTATTATACCACACATAAATTATGCTTTACTGTAACACTTTAAACACAAGGTTTATGCGTATTTTCATCTTAAATTTTTTAAATAATCTTCTGCTTTCTCCCAGTCAGACATAGTATCTATGTTAATTAATACAGGGTTATCTATTTCATACCCCCCTATTTTTTCACCGTATAAGCTTTGCTTTTCTAATAATACTGAGGTCTTAGTAACATACACTGAACCCTCTCTATGATAAGCAATAGGTAATTCTTGTCTTCTTGGAATTATCTCTTTTTCACCCGTTGTAATAGTTAAATTGCCATCAGATGATTGAAAGAATGCCCAATGGGGGTTGTATTCGTGAGGTACAGGCAACATTGTAAAAGTTGCATCATAATCACCATCAAACATTAACTTAATACATCCATCTATATAGGTAGATTTCCTAAATGGATTTGTAGGCTGCAACAAGCAAATAGCATCATATTCCCTTCCCATTTTAGCCAACTCAGTAACCAAATGAACTAACACTGGCAAAGTAGGGGTATTATCTAATGCTAATTCAGCAGGTCGTAGAAATGGAATTTCAATTCCTAGCCTATCTCCTACTTCAGCTATTTTTTCATCTTCAGTACTTAATACTATATCAGTTAAAAGTTCAGCTTGTTTAGCAGCCTCCCAAGTATATTGTAATAGGGGTTTACCTCCTAATAACTTGATATTCTTATACGGCACACCTTTACTTCCTCCTCTAGCTGTTATAATACCTAATACCCTCATATTTAGCTATATTAATATGCTAATTTCTTGTCGTAGGTTAGTTCTACTGTAGCTAACAAGTCTGCTATTATCTTACCTGCATTTCCTCCACCGTAAACGTGGTCAGACTCATACTTACCGTGTTCAATTTGGGACTTAATAGCATTAGCTATGTCATTTTGATTGTAATCAACGTCCATTACATTTATTCCTCTATCTCTACCTGCTTGTCTTACACCTATGTTTACCACTGGTATGCCTAAGTAACAAGATTCCCTAACTCCAACACTACTATTACCTATTAGGCATTTGCTGTTGTGAATTAATTTTAAGAAATCTAGAGGCTCCATATTTTTAAAGAAGTGAATATTATTGTTTTGATTATTCTCACGATAACTTCTTATGCCACCTGTTGTTCCATCTGCTCCTGCATCTACGTTCGGCCAAAACCAAAGGCACGGAACATCAATTTGCTCTATAGCTTGCAAAGTTTCCATAATGTGCTTTCTGCTTTCAGAATATTCAGTAGTTACAGGGTGTTGCATTACAACTATATACCCTTTACTTAAGTCAGTTTGCTCTCCTACGCCACCGTATTTCTCAAATGGATCGAAATCTAATGTAGGATTTTCTAGTATTTCTTTAGCTAAGTCTATACTTGGGCAACCTGTGTTAAATACTTTTTCTGGGTATTCGCCCATTTTTATTACTCTAACTTTAGCAGATTCTGATGCTACAAAGTGAAGATCGCTTAATTTGGTTATGGCGTGTCTTACTTTTTCATCTATGTTTCCTGTTACCTCACCGCCCTGTACGTGTGCTAAGGGGATGTTCATATAGCTTGAAGTAATTGCAGTAGCCATTGTTTCAAATCTATCAGCCACAGTAACAACTACATCAGGATTTAAATTATAGAATACTGTTGACAATTCCATAACCCCAATACCAGTAGTCTTTGCCATACTTGATGGATTTTCTCCCTCTAACACGTTAAAAACCTTACTAGTTACTTCAAAGCCATCTTTTTCAATTACATTAATGGCATTACCATATCTGTCTAACAAAGCAGAAGCCGCAATCACTAGTTGTAATTCTAAATCTGGGTGTTCCTTAATAGCTTGTAATGCAGTTTTAATTCTGCTATATGATGGACGTGCAGTTACAACTACACAAACCTTTCTTTTCATAGTAGATACGTTTAAGTCTTTATTCAAAATCACCGTCTGTAAAGAAGTGATCAAATTTTACCGTTTTATTTAACTTTTTACCGATTATATTTATATAATCAGAGGCAGGCATTCCTGTTCCAGGTTTTTTAAACCCCAAATCTTCTAGTTTCAAAACCTCACCTTGTTGAATTTCCCTTTGTGCTACTATGCTTTTTGTAAAAATGTTCTTTAGTGGCTTCATTGTTTCAGCAAAAGCATCTTTATCTATATCGTTAGATAATGCTGATTCTATAAATCGAACACCTTTAACTAATTCTGTTAATTGAGGAATGTCAAGCGAAGCGACAACATCTGGACCAAACATTGCTTTGCTTAATGCTAAGTGCACCTCTAATATTTTCGCACCTAATGCGACAGCAGCCAACCCAGAATAAATCTCTCCACTGTGGTCACTAAGACCAACAGGGCATTGGTATCTATCTCTAAATAGGGCCAAATTATTCAATCCGATTTTTTCTGGAGGTGTAGGATAAGCTGTAGTGCATTGCAATATAGCGTGTTCCAGTTTATGTGTTTTTAGAGTATCAATCAACTCGTCTAATTCAGATAATTGACTCATACCACTGCTAATTATAACGGGCTTACTAGTCGTGTAAATACGTTCTAGCATAGGTGCATTACTTAGCTCTCCGCTAGCTATCTTCCAAGCCTCCATATCCATTCTTTCTAGTAGTTCTACTGCTTTGATTGAAAATGGAGAACTTAAGAACATTATCCCCTTTTCATCAGCATGGTCTTTTAAACCGAACCATTGCTCTGGGGTAAATTCCATTCTTTGCCAATATTCAAATCTAGTATCATCTTCGTAGCTAAATTTTACGCGCCAAGGTTCACTTAGCGTGCTTTCTTGATCTGCAAAATGTGTTTGAAACTTAATGGCATCTGCCCCACAGCTTGCTGCAGCATCAATAAATGAATGCGCCATACCCAAACTACCATCGTGAGATTGTGCAACTTCTGCTATAATAAAGCATTTCTGCAACCGTAGATATTCTGAAACTTGATTCATTCAGATAGATTATACTAAATCTGCTAATTTGTTCTCTAAACTTTTAAAGTAAAGAATAGCAATTATCAGAATTCCTAGACTAATTAAAACTGATGGCAAAATTACAATGAAATTAATGGATTCGCCTGAAATAATTATTCTTAATAATTCTATAAAGATGGCAGGGGGCCAATATTGCATAATTCCTTGAATATGCGGCGGCAAAATGTGTAAACTATAGCCCACAGGTGTAACGTATAAGCCTACCTGCAAGATAATGATGGTCAAATATTTAACATCCTTAAATTGCATACTAAGTCCTGACAACAATATGCTAAACCCAAGTGCGAATACAAAAGTAAATGCGTATATTAATGGAATGTAAACCCAATAAACAGTCATAAAACCCACACCTATAAAGAAAAAGTAGATTCCAAAAAATATTAGTAGAAATATAAGTGAATCTATAATACGAGATAGGACTGCGCTAAGTGGTAAAATGACTCTGGGAAATGACACTTTTGTTATGATTACCATTTGCCCACTAAGATTACTAATAGCTTGATTGATACTGGAATTTATTACATTCCAAATTGACATTCCAGATGTAATCATAATAATGCTATTCAACTTAGAGTCTTGTAACAGATTGGTTTTGCTAAATACTAAGGATATAAGTACAACTTGAATAAGGGGTACAATTAAAGCCCAACCTACTCCTAATAATGTATTTTTATATTGAACACGGATGTCTCTTTTGGTCAAGACTTTAATCAAATCAACATATGAGCATATATATTTAATATAATCAATTAACGAATCGCTTTTGCTGTTTATCTGCCTAGTTTTCATAGGGATATATGTTTAAGAATCATTTTGAACCGTTGCTGCCAAGTGTGTTCATTAATTGAACGCCGGTAAGCAGCATCAGCAATTTTATTTCGAGCTACATCATTCTTTAAAAAATATTTGACTTTATCTGCACATTCTTTTTCATCTTGAAAAAATACAACTTCTTTGTCAGCTTCATAAAAATTGTGTAGTTCTTCATTCATCTCAGTTAAGTAAAAGCCACCGCACATAGGTATTTCAAAATCTCTAAGTCGAACCTGTCTAACTGGAACATCTATATAGGTATCCCCACAAATGGTTAAACCAAGATTTATTTTACTTGAATTGAATATATTTATTAATTCTTCATCTGTCACAGTTCCGTGCACTTTATTAGCTTTAATTGACTTTAAGCCTCTTATATTTAAATATATTTCTCGGTATAAAGGGAAATGATTTAGTTTTTCCCAATTAGGACCAAATACATCCACATATATATCCTTCTTTGCCAATCTCATCATAAATGGCTTTCTATTGCCGTACCTACTCCCGCAAAAGCTAACATCAATAGTCTTTAAGCCAACATTAGGTTTGTAAATATTTGGGTTGGCTGCTTCTTGACAATATAATACATTGGCACCCATCGCTATATAATTTTGCAATTGGTCAAACTCTGGCACTAAGCAAAGGTCAAAATATTTACAAATGTTTTTGATTCTTTCAAATTGATAAGATGCATTGCAATACCAATTAATGGTGAAGATTCCTTGAGATTTTATTTCTTTAATAATGTCTTCATCAGCTATTGTGTCATCAAAATAGCTAAAGAAAATATCTATTTTTTTTAGCTTATTCTCAGCAATTACTTGATTTACTATTTCAGCTTTAATATTTACAATGGTCTCATTATTTGCTAAGCCGGCTGCTATTTCATCTAAACCTTTTGTAAAGAAAATTACTTCATCAGCAACATCACACCAAGGTAAATACAAATTGTTGTACCAAGTTTTACTATTTAATACTTGCGCATTTCCTCGCTGATGTGTTGCTACAAATACTTTCATATTTAATTGAGATTCTCAATATGCCAATTTAAGAGAGGTCTAATGTAAGCTTCAGAATAATTATTTACTTGAATGTTGTTGTAACCATTAAAGTTGATTGTAAAATTTATGGCACGCTTTAAAATGAGATGTTCTACACTAGGGTTAATAATTTCTAAACCCAATTGATACTGATGCTCTGATAAAAAATTTGCAGGAATTTCACATTGCAAATTATATTCTCCTGACTTTAATATATTATAATTATCGACAAACCATTCTTGATCAGATATTTGACTACAAACTATGTACTGGTTGTCTTGATCTAATAATCCAACTATAATTCTTAGGTCTCTAATAGTTTCTAATATGGTTATTGAGATTTTGACATAAACTGGCATTTGGCTTAACAGAGTTACTTTGCTTTGACCTGCACTTACTTCTACCCTATTCAACTTAAAGCTAGGTGACTTAGCTACCATACTATAGTCTAGCATCTGTTCTAATTCTTCACCAGCTAAGCTAGTTTTTTGGGTGCTAAGCCCTATTAAATACTCGTTAATAACCAAATTGGTATCACCATTCATCACTATTTTACCTTGTTGTATAAAGAGAGTTCGGGTACAAAGATTTCTTAAAGCTGATAAATTATGTGAAACAAATAAAATAGTCTTTCCCAAACCCTTTATTTCGTCCATTTTCGCCAAACATTTTTTCTGAAAATGAGCATCACCAACAGCCAAAATCTCATCGATTAACAATATATCAGCATCTAAATAAGCTGCAATTGAAAAAGCCAATCGCATACGCATTCCTGTGCTATACTTTTTTATAGGCTGGTCTATAAAGTCTTCTACTCCAGAAAATTCTATAATTTCATTTAGATGTTTTTTTATTTCTAAAATTGACATTCCCATCAGAGTGCCATTCATCATAATATTTTCTCTGCCCGTAAGTTCATCGTGAAATCCAGTTCCTACTTCTAGTAGTGTAGCCACCTTACCTGTAGTAATTATATCGCCTTGAGTTGGGTGGGTTATACCACTAATTAATTTTAGTAAACTCGATTTTCCAGCTCCATTTGCCCCAATTATTCCAATTACTTCCCCTGGGTAAACCTCGAAACTTAAATCTTTTACAGCATAAAATAAACTAGTTGGCATTCTTTTAAAAATTCCACCAACAATCTTTACCAAACTCCTTACCAGAAGATTATCACTACTGTTTACAGAGTTTAATTTATATGCTTTACTGATATTAAGAACTTGAATAACAGGTTTTAGCATAAGCTTTTATTTAGATTGCATACTAAGCAAATAGTCCTTCACTGAGTGGAAAGTAAAATCTGGAAATTCTTGCAAAAACTTATGTGATTTCAAACCCCCATTTAGCGGTCTCTTAGCTGCTTGTTTTAATGATTTAGTATCTGTTGAGATAACTTTAATATCTAAATAGTTATAATGTTGTAAAACAACATTTGCTAATTGTACCCGATTCATATAATCAGTTGAGGCGATATTATAAATGCCAGCTTTTCTGTGACTGATTAACAATTCCATTGCCTTAGCTACATCTAGCGCATTTACAGGGGTAGCATATTGGTCTATCGGAAGTTTTAATTCAGCGTGTTGGCTACTATTAATGTTTTGAACTAATCGAGCGACAAAATTCTTGTTTCTCTCTTCATTGCCATACACATTTGTAACTCTAATTATTAAGTTGTTGCTGTATATCTTGACTAAATTTTCAGATTCTAGCTTATGTTGCCCATATACATTAATAGGATTTACAGAATCATTTTCAAAGTAGGGTCCATTTGTACCGTCAAATACATAATCTGTACTTATATATAGAATTTTGCAAGAGTATTTATCTGCAAGTTTTATAATATTTTCAGTGCTTATTACTGTTTGCTGATGACTTAATTTGGGTTCTAATTCACATTTGTCCACGTGGGTCAATGCACCAGTGTGTATTATCCATTCAGGATTAAAAGCTTCAATTTCTGAATTCTGAAGCAAATTATCATTTAATGTATTTAGGTAAATATCATTAGTAGATTGATAACTAAAATAAGTACCCAATACTAAATGCCCTTTTTCTAAAAAGTGTTGTTTAGCATTAGAACCGATTAGTCCGCTAGCTCCTATTATCAATATTCTCATTAGCTATCAATTTGTGAATTTTGATAAATGCTTTCTATAAATCTAATTGATTCAGCTGCTTCTACTATATTAGGCAATTCAAATGTCTCGCTATTTACAGCCCGTATCATTTGCTCTAATATATATTTATGGTTTCCGGCGCTACCCTTGTAGTGTCCATAATTATTAACTTCAGGTTTATCACCTCTAAGCTCAACATCGGCTAATTCTTGACCTGAAAAGTGAAGATAGTCAATATTTTCCATATACTGCCCACCCGCTTTTACACTTCCTTTATCGCCTATTATGGTAATGCTACTCTCTAAATTTTTGTCCCACACGCTTGTTGTGTAGTTTATAGTACCCAAAATATTACTTTTTGCTTTAAATACAACTATTCCAGTATCGTCATTCACTTCTGTATATTGGTGATTAAAATTTCTGAGGAAGCCAGACTGAAACTCTAGTTCACCGAATAAATATACTAGACTGTCTATATAGTGGCTAAACTGGGTAAATAGAGGTCCACCGTCTAATTCTATGCTGCCCCTCCAATTGCTTTGTTGATAGTACTTTTCATCACGATTCCAAAAGCAATTTACTTGAATAAAATTTATTTTGCCCAATAAATTATTGGAAACTACGTGTTTTAACAACTGACTGACAGGAGTATATCTATTTTGTAATACACAAAAAACCATTTTGTCATTATCTTGTAAATGGTTCATAAAATCTAAACACTTGCTGTACAATATATCTAAGGGTTTCTCTATTAATAGGTGTAAACCTGAACGCTTGACAACTGTTGCTAAGTCTAAATGTAAACCATTTGGTACACATATACAACCGATTTGTTGATGATTTACAAATTCATTATCTTGTTGCCACTCTTTTGTTGTTTGATATAAGCTAACAGCTGGATATAGAGACTTAGCCTTACTAAGGCAATCAGAGTCTATATCAATAATTGACATCAGTTTTACCTCAGGAATTTTACTTATTATTTCTGCATAACGTTTGCCTATATGCCCAAACCCCCAAATATGAAACCCAATCATTCTAAAATCAATAATTTGGCAAACTTAACCATTCTATTATCTCTGTTGTGTCTATCTCACTGCATTTAAAATGTCCCCGTGGGCATTCAATACGACCGTGTAATCCACAAGGTCGGCAATCTAAATCAAGTTTAGTTTGTAGAACTTTTGATTTTACACCTAAAGGACCAAAACCAAACTCTGGAATAGTTGAGCAAAATAAGGTTAGAATGGGTGCCTGCATAGCACTTGCTAAGTGGGTAGGTGCACTATCATTTGCTATAGTAGCTGTACTGCCACTTATCAATGCCGCGCTTTGCATAATAGATAGCTTACCACTTAGATTTATAATGCCTTTATGAACTGAATCATTTTTAATTGAATCGCATAATAAATAATCATCGTTACTACCTAATAAATAAATAGTTATATGTAATGGAATTTTATTTATTAGATTGACAAATTTCTCAACTGGCCAACGTTTGGTATTCCAAATAGAAGAAGGGGCAATACATAAATACGACTTTGCTTGATATTGCTTAATTAGTTTATAGTCTTGAACAGACGGGTAAATTTTAGGCAAAAAAGCATTCTCTGTATCAACTAATAATTTGGCAACAGCTAGGTTTCTTTCTACTTCGTGCTGATATGTTTCTCCAATTTTTTCAGTAAGATTATGTCTAACTGATGCAGAATAAAGTAAGCTAAAAGGGTTTTTATCAAAACCATATACTTTATTTGACCTTGACAATGTGGCTAGTAAGCCGGTGTTAAAAAACCGATGCAAATTCAGGATGGCATCGAACTTAATATTTCTGAAAGAATTGATTAATTTAAACAAGGACTTGTATTTTCCTTGCTTTTTATCCCAAATCCATACTTTGTATATCTTAGGGTTGTTGCTCAATACAAACTCGTTGCCTCGCCTTACTAAAAAATGAATTTCAACATTTGGCACCGAGGCAAATAAAAACTCTACCAAACCAGTAGCTAAAATTACATCACCCAAAAATGATGTTTGAATAATCAATATTTTCATAAGCCTAAACGGCTACATCATATTCACGTAA
This sequence comes from Bacteroidota bacterium, assembly GCA_034440515.1. Taxonomy (GTDB): domain Bacteria; phylum Bacteroidota; class Bacteroidia; order CAILMK01; family CAILMK01; genus JAWXCF01. Next base: position 28,760 of record JAWXCF010000037.1, on the reverse strand, counting down.
TGCATTATTAAGGCTAGTCTTTGTATCCGTACTTGCACTTCTTTTTCCAATTATTAAAGCGCAAGGTACTTGGTAAGTCCCACTATTAAACAATTTGGGAATGCTGCCAGGTATAACAACAGAATTTTCAGGTACAAATCCCTTATATTCTTTGGGTTCAGCATCAGTTACATCTATTATTTTGGTACTTGCTGTTATTACCACATTGGCTCCTAATACTGTACCTTGTTGCAGATGTACACCCTCTACAACTATAGCTCTACTTCCTAGGAAACAATTGTCTTCAATTATAACTGGTGCAGCCTGAACGGGTTCTAATACTCCGCCAATACCTACACCTCCAGATAAATGGACATTCTTACCTATTTGAGCACAGCTGCCAACAGTAGCCCAAGTATCTATCATAGTTCCTTCCCCAACATAGGCACCTATGTTCACAAAACTTGGCATCATAATAACACCTGGCGCTAAATAGCTTCCATATCTTACTATTGCACCTGGTACAATTCTTACTTTTTGAGCTTTGAAATCAGTTTTTAACTGAATTTTGTCGTGATATTCAAACGGATTATTTTCAATTACCCGCATTTCTGATATTGGGAAAAACAAGATAATTGCTTTTTTTAGGCTCTCATTAATGTGCCATTCTGATCCATTTCTTTCGGCAACTCTAATTTTACCAATATTTAAATCTTCAATAATGCTATGTATTGCGGTCTTTACGTTTTCGTCATTTAGTAAACTTCTGTCTGCCCAGGCAGCCTCTATTTTCTCTATTCGGTTATCCATAATTGTGGGCAAAGAAACAACTTAGTTACCTAATCCAAATTAAACAAACCGAATCTTAAGAAGCCAAACGAACCAGATAAGTTTGGATTTTTATCTGTAAAGAATGTGAACAAATCTCTAGATGCAAATCCTATTTCATATACCCCTTTGCTTGGTGCGAAAACTATTCCAAGAGGAACTACTAACTTTAAACCCGTACCTATACCTAAACCAGTACTAAGTTTCACAGCACTAACTCTGCCCTGTACACCAACACTTGCATAGGTATTGGCATACTTACCAGGGGCTTGATTAAGAGGAACATATACATCTGCACCAACGTGTAATCTTTTAGTTATTTCAACTAATACTCCTCCTCTAAAGTTGACTGGCAATGTAAAACTTTGTTTAGATACCAATGTCTTATCAAAAAAATCTTCTCCGGTACCAAATTCAGAGTTTGATTCAGCGAGATAATTATTAATACCATTATTTTTAATGCTGTCAAGTTTCGCATCATTCAATTTAAATAATTCGCCTATATAGGTAATATAGCCAACATTATTAATTGATGCTGCAAATGTTAGGTTTTTCATTTTAATATTGGCGCCTAAATCTAATCCAAAACCTTGACCTACAGCATTTGATATGCTAGTTGAATTAGTAAACTTACCTTGAATTTGAGATAAGCCAGGAAGGAATGAATTAGAAATACCAGAATACGCATTAAGTTCTCCGTCTTTTGAACTTACATCTACTACAGCCACTCCATTCAAATATTTTACACTTGTACCTAAAGACAATTTAAAATTATCATTATTTATGAATGTTCTACCAAATCCTAAATTATACTCCCGAACCCACGATAATTGCACTTTACTTCCCTCTGTAATTTTACTTATTAATTCAGGATTGTTACTGAAGCCAGTTGTGTCACCATTTATTACAAATGTTGTATCAAAATATGTAGCTTTATATCCGTTAAATATAATATCAGAGAAATTTGCATTTAAGACCATTTTGGAAGTAATGTGCTCTCTCACACTAAATGCAAATCCACCGACTTTAGGAATCTTCAATGAAACACCTATCCAAGTAAAGTCAATATTAGCTGAAATACCTTTATCAGCAAAAGATTTTGCTAGTCGTTTTTTATCTTCACTTGAGAAATTATTTGCTGTTGAATTATTTGAAGTATAAGTATTGAAAATGTCACGTAAATCTTCTTTATTCAGTGCATTACTAAAAATACCTACGCTTGTCTCAGCAAAACCGAGATTTAGGCGCTTTCCCGATTTAACTCCGAGATTAGCTGGGTTAATACCTATACATTGGTAATCGTTAGACAAAGTAGAAGCTAGACCTGATCCAGTAACCGTAAAGGCTGTAGATTCGTGTTGTGCCAATAGTTTATGTGATATTATCAGCAAAACAGCTAATGTAAATAGTCGTTTCATAGGCTTACTTTAAAATATATTCTTAGTTTGTATTCAAAAATAAATGATAAGCTTTGATATAACCATTGTTAGTTCCGGTAATTATATGGATCGTATTATTTACTTCATCTATAGCCACATCAAATTGTGTATTACCATCTTTAGGGAAATTGGCAAAAGGCTTTAAATTTTTTTGAAATAAATATATTTTGCTTTGCCCAGTCAAAGTATAACCCAATAATGAAGATGAACCAATATGAATATTTTGAGGCTGGTATTTTAAGGGTTCAGAACTTACCAAATTCCACTTTTGCTTCCCGGCTAAGTCAAGACCAACTATATTAATTGATTGGGCAATTACTAATTCATTCACTTTATCATCATTACCATCAGCTATAGTTATGCTGGCATTTTTATATAGCTGGTTGGTAGGTATCTGCGTAAAAGAATTATTAAGAATATTAATAGTAAATATTTTACCACTACTATCTAATATGAAGCAGTGCTTAATTGAATCTTTCAAATCCCAAGCTGGTGCCCCACTTAGCTTTACATTCATTTTTATGACCGCATCTTTGCTTTTACCATAGGCATTCCAAGTGTAAAAAAGGCCTTTTTCTGTGATTGCGCTAACATACCAAATATTTTTTTGACTCCATACTTGTAATGGATAGATTACTTCGCCATTAATATTTATGAAACTCCAAGGGGCTAGTGGTTTCCCCGATGGATAGTAGGCATAAATTCTGCCACCTAGTACAGGCAAGTAAAATATTTTATTATTCCCATCATTTATTAATGTCAACCCTGCTTTAGTTTCTTGTGACAAAATTATTGGGAAATTATTTTGATTCTGCCCACTTTGATTTAGTAAATAAACCGATGACTTAGTCGAGAATAGTACTGACATTTCTTCGGAATTATCAAGTTTAATTCCATATACCTTACCTAATATGGGTGCATCAGTTTTTACCATCCATAATTGCTCACCTAGGCTGTTTACACAATGTAGGTTTAAATCTTCAGTTTGCCATAACACAAACCAGTTTTCATCTAGCTTAGTTTGTACTACTTGAGGACTAAGTATAATTCTATCAGCAGTTGCAATAGACCATTTTAAATCACTATTCGGCTGATTAAGAAAGCTATTATTAGAATTAATTATAATAGTATTAACAACTGTATCTCCATTTAACTTTAATGATATACTGACTTTGGGTACCAATTCAAGCAAGCTTTCAATCCAAGCACGATTAACTATGTCGTTTGTAAACATTTGTGCCCATTCAGCTTTAAATGCTCCACCAGTTATTACATTTTCTTCTATTACAGCGTTTAACTTATTTTTATTTAAAGCAGCTACAGAGCTTGCTTTGTCATCAAAAATCTGATACTCATTTACAGAACTTGCGAACAGCAAGCATCTTCCTTTTGCTTTAATAAAAGAAGCATCTATTCCCCATATATTTCCAGCTAAATCAATATGTGAATGCATTCCTTTTGTAGTATCGCTTAAATGCCTGAAAGACTTAATTCTTCGCTCTAAATAATCAGCATTAGCTGCTGTCCTTACGTCAACCAACTTAACTTTAGCAATATTTTGAGAATCTTGACGCATAACATTGTACAGTTCAACAAATCCTGAGCCTAACATAGTTTTTAAACTATCATATCCAACGCCAATTTCACTTGCTAGAATTTTAAGAGAATCTAGATTGAGTTTTATTTCACTAGTTTTATTGCTTGCATCATAATCATAGCTTAGTTTCTTAGTTAGCAAATAATTATCGGGAATTAAACTATCCAATTCTTTCGGATATTTTAGACTTGCCTTTGCATCTATCATTAACAGCTTACCAGTAGAATCAAAAACCTTACCTGAAAGTTGCTGAATATTATTTGCTGGACTAGTAGCATTTACTACTGTTATAGCTTTCAACAATATGGTAGGCATTAAATCGGGTAAATATTTAGAAGTAGAACTTCTAAACACCTGATTAATAATTGAATAATTAATAATCAACGCATTATCTAGTCGTTCAAATTCTAGTATTGCATCAGATTGATACGTAAGACTGTTTAAATAAGCATCTTCCATTTCCTCAACTGTTAAGCTAGAAGTGCTAATTTTTAGTAAATTGTTTGCTAATGAAATACTCGATATTGATCTATTGCTTTCATCTAAAATATCAAATACTCTTACCCCTCTGTAATTATGAATAGCTAAGTGTGAATTAGGATACCATTGCTTTAAATATTTTTTGGCGTCGCTTTCAGATATATCATCTCCAATATGAAAAATAGCAAAAGGTTTAACTGTGGAACCAGATTCTAAATTAAAACCTATTATATTTGGGTATTTTCTAAATTCTGCTGTATCTGTTTGAATTTCACCTATTTGTTTTACCAGCTTTTCAAAAACACTTAGGTTTTTTTTATACTCATTACTTCGCAAAAGTTTCTTAGTTAATACATTTGTAAATAAGAAATTAGAGCGAAGTTTTTGATCTGAAATTTTACCAGCTGCAAGTACATTTTCTGGTATTGCTTGATAAGTGTCAGCATAGTTATGCGAGCTTTCTTTTGTGAATAAAAAAGCACCCAAAACCCCTATTATTATTAGTAAAATGATTAAAAGTATAAGCTGATTACCACGGGGCATAATGATATTAAGAGGCTAAGAGCCCGAAATTACTCATAACTGGTAATTTTGCCTTCTATTACTTATACAAATGTCAACCAAAAATTACATTCGCTATTGTGAATATCTGCAAAAAATAGCTCATTATCAAGGCATTTCAGCCTTGTTGCATTGGGATCAAGAGGTAAATATGCCAAGTGGGGGCGCAGAGTATAGGGCAAAATATATAGCTGAACTATCTACACACATTCACAGCCTAACCACTAGTGACGAGATATTCAACATAGTAAAAGACTGCGAAAATGAAATAGATACTTATGATGCTGCACAGGCTAACAATATAGCCTTAACCAAAAAAGACCTAGAGAAAAATAGAAAGCTTCCATCTGAATTAATTGAAAAACTAAGTTTAGCAGGGAGCAATGGTTATTTTGCTTGGCAAAAAGCAAAAAATACAGAATATTATTCTGATTTTGAGCCAGCCTTACAAACATTAGTTAACCTGAACAAAGAAAAAATAGAAAGGATTGGTTATGAAAGTCATAAATATGATGTGCTTCTAGATGAATACGACAGAGGTGTAAAAACCGAAATCCTTAGCTCGTTATTCGATGAATTAAAGCCAGAGCTAACTAAAATTATAAACCGATATAGACAGAATAACATTGAATATAAAGATGTAAATCCTGTTTATACTGGTCAAAATGAACTAAATACTTGTTTGGATATGGCAAAACTTTTAGGCTATACACCGGAAAATGGTAGACTTGATTTATCTGCTCACCCATTTAGCACCACCATTGCACCAAGAGATAGTCGCATTACAACTAGAATATCTAAAGATAATTACCTAGACTGCATTTGGAGTACTTTGCACGAAGTTGGTCACGCTAAATACGAGCTAGGACTGCCAGTATCGGAATATGGTTTGCCAAGTGGTACTGCAACATCAACTAGCATACACGAATCACAATCAAGGTTTTGGGAGAATGTAATAGGCAGAAGTCGTAATTTTATTCAAGCAACACTTTCTACTTTGCAAGTCGAAGCCACAGCTAATGAAGTATTTAATCATTTAAATTACATTAACCCAAATTTTATTAGAACTTCGAGTGATGAAGTTACTTACCATTACCACATTATACTTAGATATGAGATAGAGAGAGCTTTGTTTGACGAATCACTTTCTGCTGCAGATATTCCTGAACTGTGGAATGCTAAAGTAAAAGATTATTTAGGACTAACTGTAAATAAACCAACTCAAGGCATACTACAAGACATTCACTGGGCTGAGGGGTTATTTGGCTACTTCCCAACCTATAGTTTAGGTAGCATTTATTCGGCTCAGTTTTATGATGCTATGATCCAAAATATACCTAAAATCGAACAAAAAATTTCGGTTTTAGACTTTACAGAAATTAACAATTGGCTATCAGAAAATATATTTAAGTATGGACAAACACTAAACTCAGAGGAACTATGCGAAAATGCCACAGGAAAAAAACTGCATTTAGAGCCCTTCATTCGCTATCTGAATCAAAAACTATTTAACTAAGCATCGATATTTCCATTACTTTGTTTATTGATGTCTCGCTATGAAAACTAAAATCATCTTCATCATTTGTTTAGGTGTTATACTTAATGCTAATTTCATTTCTGCTCAATCGACTGACTCATTTGGGCTAAAAGAGTGTATAAACTATGCTATGAGTAATAATCTGCAAATATTGCAAAATGAGCAATTATTTGGTAATGCTAGTTTAGATGTTCAGCGCAGCAAATCATCAATATTGCCTACTCTAAATGCAAACGCAAATGGTAATAACAACTTTGGTAGAAGTATAGACCCAGTTACCAACCAATATATAAATGCACAGAGTCAAGTATTTAGCTCTCAGTTAACAACACAATGGATACTATATAGCGGCTTGTCTAAGATGAATGATATTAGGCGTGCTAAATGGACCGAAACCGCTAGCAAATGGTCTCTACAAAAGCTAAAAGACGATATTGCCTTAAGCGTAGCAAACCAATATTTGCAAGTATGGCTGCTAAAGGAACGAAAAGGGCAATTAGAAAATCAATTACAAAACACTCTTAATCAAGAGAAAAAGACCAGAATATTAGTTGACGCAGGGTCATTAACTAAAGTAAAAATGCTGGAAGTTTATGCCCAAAAGGCAAGTGATGAGGCAAACTTAGTTGACATAGATGCCCAAATAGTAAGGGCCGAATTGGCATTAAAGCAATCTATGAATTTTGATTTAAGGCAACCTCTTCTACTCAAGCACATAAACATTAGTAGTCAGCTAGTTAGCTATAGTGAATACGATTTGAATAATACCCTAGACAATCGTATAAGTCAACTTCCATCTGTGCAATCTGCTCAAAGCAGCAATATGGCAAATAGATACAATCTAAAATCTATACAAGGATTGCAATACCCTACACTCAGCTTAAGTGGCTCTATTCGCTCTGCATATAGTTCTATATCTAGGTCATTTACATTTGGAAATGATGGATTTGAGCAAATAGGAATACTTGGATTTGATACTTCACAGAAAGTATTCGGTCCAAGATTTAAAAATAATGCAACAGCCATATCTTTTGGTGAGCAACTTAAAAATAACTTTGGTCAAACAGTTGGGTTAAACTTAAACTTTAACATATTTAATGGGTTAGATACAAAATATCAAATAGCTCAAGCTAAGTATAATCTATATACCAGCGATGTAAATGTTAAAACTGCAGAAGTACAAGGGCGTAACGATGTAATCACCGCATACGAAAACCTAAAACTAATGCAGAAAAAGTACAACAGCTCCCAACAAAAGCTAGAAACCCAAAAAGCATTGTATACTCAAACAGAAGTAAACTATAACTTAGGCGCATTAAATTACTACGACTTTAATGCTGCTAGAACGAGTTTTGATAATGCAAGTATAGAACTGCTAAATGCTCAATATGAGCTGTTTTTCCAGACCAAAGTATTTGAATATTACATCGGAAAACAAATAATTGACTAAGCCACACCTATGAAAAAAAGTAAAGCTCTAAGAAATTTTATCATCATTTTAGTTGCCTTAATTCTGATATTCGTTATTGGTAAGAAAGTTGGGTGGTGGGGTAAAAAACCAATAACTATTGTAGACATTGGAACCGTGACTAAACAGACCATAGTGGAAACTGTGTCTGCTACAGGTAAAATTCAACTGCATAATGAAGTTAAAATCTCCTCTGATATATCAGGAGAAATAATAGAATTACGAGTGAAAGAAGGAGACTTAGTTAAAAAGGGTGATTTGCTGTGTAGAATAAAACCAGACCAATACCAAAGGGGAGTAGAGCGTGCAAATGCAAATGTAAACACAGCAAGAGCCCAAATAGAAAACTCACGGGCTCAATATCAACAGATTCTTGCTCAGTTAGAAAAATCTAAAACGATATTCAACCGTCAAAAGAAACTGTTTGAGCAAAATGCAATAAGTCAAGCTGAATTTGAAAACATATCTTCTGAATATGAATCCATTAAGGCACAATTAGACGGAGCAAGACACTCGATTGAAAGTGCAAAATTTAGTCTAAGCTCATCTATTGCCACTCAAAAAGAAGCCCAAGACCAATTAAATAAAACCAGTATATATAGTCCTATGTCAGGTTCTGTCAGCAAAATGAATAAATTATTGGGAGAGAGAGTGGTGGGAACCATACAAATGGAAGGTAGCGAAATAATGAGAATCTCTGACCTAAATGAAATGGAGGTTCAGGTAGAGGTAAATGAAAACGATGTGGTGAGAATACATAACGGTGATAGCGCAGACATAGAAGTAGATGCCTTGAGAGGACAAATATTTAAAGGTACAATTATAGAAATAGCAAGTAGTTCTGCAAATGTGGTTACTGCATCATTAGACCAAGCAACAAACTATGTGGTTAAAATCCACATTAATAAATCGTCTTATGAAAAGCTAATAAATAAAAACCTAAGAAAAGTAACACCTTTCAGACCTGGAATGTCAGCCACAGTGAGTGTTCAAACTAAAATAGTGAGAAATGCACTTAGTGTTCCAATTTTAGCGGTTACCGTACGTGGTGACGATGGTAAGAGAGACAGTTCAACAAGTGGTATTAAAAAGGATTACGAAGTAATATTTGTATTAACTAAAGACAATGTTGCGAAACAACGAATAGTAACTACTGGAATTCAAGACGATAGCTATATGCAAATAGTTGAGGGCGTAAAAGAGAATGAGATAGTAATATCTGGACCTTTTAACTTGGTCTCTAAAACTCTAAAAGATGGAGATAAAGTAGAGTCAAGAAAAATAGAGACTAAAGAAAAGAATGCAAAAAAGATTTAGTGTAATAGGTGGAGGCAGTTGGGCAACTGCATTAGTTAAAATTTTAACTTATAATAATCACGATGTAAAATGGTGGGTGCGAACAGCTGAAACCAAAAATTACATAAACACATATGGTCATAACCCAAAGTATTTAAGTAGTGTACAATTTGATACCCGTCAAGACTTTGTAACAAATGATATTATTGACGCTGTTAATTTCACTGATGTTATAATATTGGCCTTACCCTCAGTCTATTTACAAGACTCTATTTCCAAAACTTCACCTATTGATTGGCAAAACAAAACCATAATTAGCGCTATAAAAGGTGTCGCACCTGGCAATAGCATTTTAATATCAGATTATCTTCAAACTATATTTGATATTGATTTAGACAAAATCATTCATTTATGTGGACCTTGCCACGCAGAAGAAGTAGCAGCAGAACGTTTGAGTTACTTAACTTTTTCATCAACTAATGTATTTGCTAGGGAAGAGATTGCCAAATGCTTTAACAATAGATATATAATAACAGATTATATTGATGACATAGTTGGCACTGAATACGCAGCAATCCTGAAAAATATTTATGCCATTGCTACCGGCATTTCAATTGGTTTAGGTTACGGTGACAATTTTAGGGCAGTGATGGTAAGTCATTGTATGAATGAGATGATGGAATTCCTAGATAAGGCAAAACCTGAAGTTAGAAATATGATGCATCCATCCTATATGGGTGACCTATTGGTAACCTGCTATAGCCAACACAGCAGAAACAGAGCCTATGGCATTATGCTTGGGAAAGGCTATACATCTGCAGCTGCTAATTTAGAATTAGGAATGGTAGCAGAAGGTTATTACAGTTCTAAAGCATTATACAATAAACTAAGAGAATATCCAGATTTAAATCTACCCATAGTTACAGCAGTATATAAGATTATTTTTGAACATCAAACTCCTGAAGTTATTTATAGTATTTTGTCCAAAAGCTTCAAAAACTAAAGTATTTCTCAAGTATTTTATTTAAAATTGTAGTTGATCTCAACTCTAACATCGTGTTAAAACTAGAAGGATATATACTTAACGCATTAAAAATAAATGATTTCATTATTATTCCGGAATTTGGTGCATTTCTCTTAAATGGTAAATCATCGGAAATTTTAGCTGACGGTATATTGCAGCCAGGTAAAGTGATAAGTTTCAACAACAGCATCACTCAAAATGATGGATTTCTTCAAAGTTTTATCTCATTAAATTCAGAAATGAGTTTTGAAGAAGCAAGTGCTTTCATTAGAACGAATGTTACGTATTGGAATCAGAAACTATTTGCAGGACATTCATTATTCTTAAACGACATTGGAGCTTTAGAGCAAATTGGAAGTAAAACATTATTTACACCTTCGTTCTCTAGATTTATTGACAATTCTACCTTTGGATTATATACTGTTAAGCTTATTAAGCTTAAATCTCCAGAATATGTTGCAACTAATAGTTTAACTATTAAATCAAAAACAAAACGATTTAGACTTTGGCAAATTGCAGCTATTGCTATAGCCATATTATGTGTATTAAGTATTTCAATCTATCCAAATAAAGACTTACAGAAGGCTTCTTTCTTAGAAAGTATCAACTTAAATACTACTAATGAAACAGAAAATATAAATCAGCCAGTTGTAAAAAATGAAATAGATACTAATAATCAAGACTCTATCAACACAGTGATTGTGAATAACTCTGTTGAAAATGAAAAAACTGTTACTAAAGAAATTGCAACTGAAAATTTCAAGTTTTTCTATGTTATTGCAAATTCTTTTGGGAAAAAGGAGAATGCTGAAAAACAACTTAAGTTGCTGATAGCTAGCGGTTACGATGCAGAAATAGTGATAAGTGATCCTAATAAATTTAGAGTATCTTACTTTAAAAGTACTGATAGCCTACAAGCTGATAAGTATTTACAAGACATAGCACACAATAAAAATTCGTCTGCTTGGTTATTGAATAAATAAGTTTGTAATGCAAAGTTGCAAATAGGTTTTATTCAAACGATGGTTTTATTACAAGTCAATTTAACTGATACGGCAGCTGCCGTTACAACAGCCGTTACAACAGCAGCCGATAGTACAGACGGATTATCCTTGATATATTTGATTAAGAAGGGTGGGTGGATTATGCTTCCCATTCTATTATTATTAGGCTTGGCTATTTATATATTTATAGAAAGACTAATAACTGTTCGCAACGCTGGTAAAATAGAGCGTAGCTTTATGAATAAAATTCAGGCTATGGTACAAGAAGGAGATATAAAAAGCGCAAGAAATCTATGTAAATCTAGCAATACTCCTGTTGCCAGAATGTTAGATAAGGGTTTAAAGAAAATAGATAGACCCATTTATGACATCGAGAGAGCATTAGAGGGGCAAGGTAGAATTGAAGTAGGAAAACTAGAAAACAACCTATCTATTTTAGGAATTATTGCAGGTATTGCACCAATGTTTGGATTTTTAGGAACTATTGGTGGAGTAATTAAAATATTCTATTCTATCTCCATTCAAGGCGATATAAGTATTGGCGCTATATCTGGAGGACTCTATCAGAAAATGATAACATCTGCAGCTGGACTTTTAGTCGGCATTATTGCGCACGTGGCTTACCATTACCTTTTGTTAAAAATTGATAAGCAGGTATTTAAAATGGAAAGTACGGCAGTTGATTTTATTGACTTACTACAAGACCCAGCGTGAACCTAAGAAGAAGACCCAGAGCCGTATCAGAGGTGAATACTCATTCACTTAATGACATAATGTTTTTCTTGTTGTTGTTCTTTTTAATTACTTCAACATTAGTTAACCCAAATATCATAAAACTAACATTGCCTAAAAGTGGTAAAGAGGTTAAGGATAGTCCTAAAAATGTAACCATATCACTTGCCGCTGATAGGAAAATATTCTTAAACAAAAACGCAGTAAATATGCAAGATCTCGAGGCACAACTGCGAATATTAGTTGGTGAAACTAAAGAGCCTATCATATTACTAGCTGCCGATAAAGACGTGGATTGGGGTACAGTAGTTGAAGTAATGAATATAGGCAGAAAACTACACGCTAAAGTGTTGGCTGCTACAGAACAAGAAGGAAAATGATAGATATATGTCAACCTACATAGATACACTAACACTAGCTAAGGCTGAGGAAATTAGAACCCAAAGGTCTACAGAGCGTAAGGCACTATTGGTTACAGTTGGTATATATGTTTTGTTAGGTATTATTACGTTCTTTTTGTCTTTTGGAGTTACAGACCCACCGATGGCAGCTCCAAGCACTGAGGGAGCGGTTGGAATTATGCTAGGTGATCCAGATGTTGGCTCTGGCGGATTTGTAGATACAAAAGCTGGGTATCAAGGGCAAGGAAATAATACTGATAGACCAACATCACAACCTGAAAACACTCCCCCATCTTCTAATTCTGAAAATCAAGCTCCCTTTGCCACTGACCCAAATGGCGAGGCTGTAAACGTACCAAATGACCAAAAGAAGCAACAGACTAAAATTAATACTAACTACGACAATAATAACACAAATAACAACACTACTACTAAACGGAAAGTAAATCAAGACCTTCTATTCAATGGGACTGACGGTGGAAACGATGGAGCTAATGGCAAAAATGGTGACGCTACCAATAGGGGTAACACTGATAAACCTGGACTACAGGGTGATAAGAACGGAGTCCCTGGCGGTGGCAACGGATTAGGTGTTGATGGCTATACTTTGACAGGAAGAACAGCAGTAAAAAACGACAACTGTAACATAACAGCAGCTAAAAAGTCTGTATTGGTTATAAAAATAGTAGTAGATGCTGATGGTAATGTGGTAGAAACTGGCAATGTACCTGCTAAAGGTAGTACCATAAATGATGCTGACCTTATAAGACAAGTAAAGAACTGCCTTGAAAATAATTGGAAATTTTCTCCTTCACCACAGGGTCAAAGCCGTCAAACTGGCTATGTTAAGTTTCAATTCAGATATGACTAAAATTATTATTTAATTCCCTGTTTTTTTCTTAATTAATGATATTGAATTACGAAGAAGTACTAGAGTATATGTTCAACAGGTTGCCTATGTTTACCAGAATAGGACCAGCTGCCTATAAGAAAGATTTAACTAATAGTAATGCACTTAGTCTAGCTTGTGGAAACCCACATCTTAATATAAAGACCATTCACATAGCTGGTACTAATGGAAAAGGATCTGTATCAAGTATGTTAGCATCAGTTCTACAGTCTAAATATAAAGTCGGACTTTTTACAAGCCCACATCTAATAGACTTCAGAGAGCGGATTAGAATAAATGGGGAAATGATAAGTAAAGAGGATGTATGTGAATATTTGAATACTTACGTTGATGATATAGAACGTATTGAACCAAGTTTTTTTGAGATGAGCACAGTACTCGGATTTTGGGCTTTCAGAAAGTATCAAGTTGATTATGCTGTTATTGAGACTGGATTAGGTGGCAGGTTAGATAGTACTAACATCATAAATCCACTTCTTTCTATCATTACTAACATTGGGTACGATCATCAAAATATGCTTGGTAATACTTTAGAAGAAATAGCTGGAGAAAAAGCTGGTATTATTAAGAAAAACGTACCTGTTGTAATAGGAAGATTGCAGGCAGAAACCAAATCGGTGTTTGAAGCAAAAGCAGAATCAACTCAATCTGTACAAGTATATGCACAAGATAAATACACAATTATCGGTAGAAATTTTATAAATACTGAAACACAACAAGCTTTAGAAGTTGACTCTGACCTTATTGGGAATTATCAACAGGAAAACTTAAGAACTACGATTACAGCAATAGATGAGTTAAATAAACTAGGTTTAAACATAAATGAAGATGAATTAAAAACTGGACTTAGCCAGGTAATTAAAAGAACTGGACTTCGCGGTAGGTGGGAAATATTGCAGTTACACCCTCAAACTATTATAGCCGAAGTTGCGCATAATGTTGACGGATTAACTTATTTAAAAATTAAGCTAGAGGCCGACTATTCTGAACATAAAACAGCTATCGTATTTGGAATGGTAAATGATAAAGACGCAAATATTGTTTTTGATGTTTTACCTAAAGCAGCACACTATTATATGTGTAAACCTAACATTCCCAGAGGTAAAAATACCAGCGAATTGATGGAATTAGCTGCTAAGTATCAATTACAGGCAACAGAATGCAATAATGTTCAGCAGGCTGTTGTGTTAGCCATTACCACAGGTTCAAATACAGATAAATCTTTGATTCTAATTACAGGCAGTATTTTCGTAGTAGCTGAGGCTTTAGAATACTGGAATGAACGAAAGTAATACGGAAGAAATAGAGGAAATAAAGTCGCAAAAAAAGTCATTAGATTTCCCTAAGTTTTTATCTACAGTATTCCCATATTTCATCCTATTATTGGCAATAGTATTTAGATTTATAAATCTAGACAATTACGGCTTTAGTAATGACGAGTTAAGTGCCATAAGTAGAACCCACCATACTAATTTTTATGACTTAATTTGGAAAGGTGTAGCTGTAGATGGTCACCCTGCGCTGGTACAAATTATATATTGGGTACTACCATACTATTACTTTAACCCTGTAACTATTAGATTCATATTTGCACTTAGCTCTGTATTAGGACTTTGGTTTTATTTTATCAGCATTAGGCGATGGTTTGGATACCAAACAGCAATAATGGTCTTGGTGCTAATGTCTTTTTTACAGCATTACGTATTGTACGGTCAATTAGCTCGTCCTTATGCAATTGGTTTATGTACTGTTCCTGCATTTTTATGGTTTTGGATGCGAATAATAGATGCAGATAAACTTAAAATTTGGGCAGTAGTTGGCTATATTATATTTGGGACTCTTTCGCTATATACCCACTATTTTGCTGGTCTTTTCATTGGAATTTTAGGATTACTTGGGTTACTTTTAATTAAAAAAGGGAATTTGCTAAAGTATGTACTTGCCTCATTTACAATTGCAATTTTATTTCTGCCGCATCTACTTATTACTTTGGCGCAGTTTAACTTAGGAGGCTTAGACTGGTTGGGTATACCTACTTACAATTGGCCAATAGATTATGTAAGGTCTATAACCAATTACAATTATATTTTGCTGGCAGTTTTGGCTGCAATCACAGTTTTATCTATTGTCTTCATTTATAAGACAATAACTCTTAAACTAACGGTTTTATTTACAGCTTTCGCGCTATCGTTAATTATTCCATTTGCGTATTCTGTATTTAGAAGTCCAATTTTACAAGCTTCAAGCTTGGTTTTTAGCCTGCCTGTTTTAATAGCCTTCATTTGGCAAGGTTTGGGTAAATATAAACTTGTATATATTCAATTAGGAGCTTTTGCATTCACTGGCTTTCTGATATCTAATCTAGTATTTATAGATAAATACTATAATGCTGCGCCTTATGGACAGTTTGAGGTAGTAGCAAAAAAGATGTCTGATTGGTCTAATGCTAAAAATCATAACAATACCTTGTATTTGGCAGATGTTAACAACTCGGAATATATAAACAATTACCTAAATCGAAGTAATTTTAATGGCAAGGTTTCCCTATATAGGTATGATGATCAGGTAAAATATCAACACCTAGAGGTAAAGCTAAAGAATTCTGAAAAGGAATATCTTTTTGAGGGATGGAGCAATATCGGTAAAGAAGATGTGGTAAATAGCTTGATAACATATTACTATCCAATACTATATAAAGACTATAAATATTTTAATTCAGGTGTACAGGTTAGGCAACGCAGTAATTTTGGCAATAGCAAGAGGTTAAGCCTTGGTTTTATAGACTCAGACTCAACAAGAGGGAAATTAATTTTAAACAAAAAAACTCACCGGAATTGTCGCTTTATTAGGGCAGACTATAATCTGCTGAGCTTAAATAAAAATCAAGAACTTTGTCTTGCAGTTTGCGGGCGAAATGCTGAAAATAAAACAATTTTTTGGAAATGCATTCCGTTTACACAGTCTAAACTTGGTTTATATTCTAACCATACTATTTATACTACGTTAAGTGAAAATCAAGTAGATATTTCAAACTACGAGATATTTGTCTATTCTGACAAATTGTTTCAGGCAGAATATTCTATTCAGGTATGGGGGTATTATCCCTAAATCAGATACTTTTGCGAAGTAATGCTCTTTAGTCGAAACCTAATATTTATCTTCTTTATTTTTTTCAGTTTTGCCGTGATTGGGCAAAAAAAAGTTCCAACTTACTATATACAGAAGATTTCAGAAAAAATAAAAATAGACGGGATTATGTCCGAATCAGTTTGGTTTGATCAACAGCGTGCTGATAGTTTCTATGTAAATTTCCCCATAGACACTATTTATACTAAGTCTATCACCTACACTTGGATGTGTTTTGATGACAATAATATATATATAGCAGCCAGATGTATAGATACAAATAAAGCAAAATTTGTTGCTCAAAGTTTACGTAGAGATTTTAGTTACCCTAGAAACGATGCATTCGGTATATATATAGATCCATTAAGAGATTTAACTAACGGTTTCAATTTTACAGTTACTCCTTTAAATGTTCAACGTGAAGGAATTATATCTAATACTGGAAATCAAGGGGTAACAACAAGTTGGGACAATAAGTGGTACAGCGCAGTAAGTTATGAGGACTCTGCCTGGATATGTGAATTTGCCATACCTTTTAAATCAATTCGATACGACCCAAATGTTTTGACCTGGGGAATTAATTTTAGCAGGCACGATTTAAAAATTAATGAGAACAGTTCTTGGGGTGCCGTACCTAGAAATTTTAATATTGCTTCCTTAAACTTTGCTGGTATATTAAAGTGGACTAGTCCACCACCTAAGGCAGGTAAAAACCTGACCATTATTCCTTATACAAAGTTGAATTCCTTTAATCAAAAACAAAATTCTAATCTGAATCCTAAGTTTAATGTTGGCGGAGATTTTAAGGTTGGAATTACCTCTTCTTTAAATCTAGACGGAACCGTAAATTCAGATTTTAGTGAAGCAGATGTTGATGATCAAGTTATTAATTTAGATAGATTTAGTATCTTTTTCCCAGAGCGGAGAACTTTCTTTCAAGAGAATAGCGATTTGTTTTCGACTTTTGGTTTTTCCAGAATTAGACCTTTCTTTAGTAGAAACATAGGCTTATTTAAGGGGCAAGTCGTGCCTTTATATGGAGGTCTTAGACTAAGTGGGAAATTAGATAAAAACTGGCGGATAGGTGTTATGAGTGTACAAACTAAAGCACTGCTAAAAGATGAAAAACAAATAGTTGGTTCTCAAAATTTTACTGTTGTAGCACTTCAGCGTCAAGTTGGTAAATCAAGCAATATCTCTGCCCTATTTGTAAATAAACAAGGTCAATATCCATCAGAATATAACCGAGTTCTTGGCTTAGATTATAATTTACAATCAAGTGACGGCAAATGGAAAGGTAAAGCGTTTTACCACTACAGCTTTACTCCAACTTCTAATGGTAAAAAAAACATAAACTCTTTTTCACACGCCTCTTGGTTAAACTACACTATAAGAAACTGGAGTGTGAACTGGAATCACGAATATGTTGGTAAAGACTATAAGGCAGAAGTAGGTTTTGTACCTAGAACTAATTACTGGCGACTAGAACCGGTTATAAACTATTACTTTTTCCCAAAAAGTAAACTGATAAATAGATTTGGGCCGCAGCTATATGAAAGTTTATATACTGATATGAAACTGAATGTGAATGATCATCTCATTAAAGCAAGTATGGTATTTGAATTTAGCAATTCTGCTACTGCACATTTCGATTTTAACAAACAATTTTTAATTCTCCAAAACAACTTTAACGCATCGGGATCCGATAAAGGACTAGCTTATTTAGCTAACGAAAAGTTTGACTATCAATTTTTCTCAGCTTCATTTACGAGTAATTTTAGGAAGAAATTGTTTTTCGATGCTTCAGGTTCCGTTGGTGAATATTATTCTGGTAAGTTATACAGCTTAAGTGGAAATATTAACTATAGAATTCAACCTTTTGTTGTGTTTGGAGTTAGGTTAAATAGAACAGAAATTCAATTACCTAATCCTTACACTTCAACTAAACATTTGCTTGTTGGTCCTAAAATAGATTTGACACTTAGCAGAAAAGTCTTTATGTTAGTTTATTCTCAATATAATACTCAACAGAACAACTTCAACACAAACTTTAGATTGCAATATAGATTCAGACCTATGTCAGATGTATTTTTAGTATATGGCACTAACTATAAATCGGAGGACTTTAGCTTTAAAGATCAGTCAATTATATTGAAAGTATCGTGGTGGTTAAACCTTTAGTGAAGCGGTACTTCTATAATCAATATTGTATTTAAATCTGACTCTCCAAGTATTTCAATAGTATCAGCCTGTCTTATCTTCATACTATCTCTAAGTTCTAAACTTTGTTCAGCTATGTTTACAGCACCATTTATAACAAATGCAAAATAACCCATTTCGATGTTAACTTGGTTAACAGAAAGGCTTACCCCTTTATCAATATTTGCAATAAATATTTGAGCATTTTGATTAATGTTTAAGGCAGCTTCTATGTGATTACTAACTAAATAAATCCATTTGTTTTTTATGTCATTCCAATTAAAATTCTTTTGGTTATAAACTGGAGTGATATTCTTTTTATCAGGAAGTATCCAAATTTGAAGCAGATTTACAGAATCTTTTGTGCTGGCATTTTTCTCACTATGTTCCAGTCCACTTCCCGCAGACATTACTTGTACTTCACCTACCATAATGGTATCACCATTGCCCATACTGTCTTTATGAGAAAGTACACCAGATAATGGAATTGATATTATCTCCATATTATCGTGAGGGTGCGTACCAAAGCCCATAGCGGGCGCTATGATGTCATCATTTAGTACACGCAGCATTCCAAATTGCAATTTAGCTGGCTCATAGTAGTTTGAGAAACTAAAACTATATCTTGCCTGTAGCCAACCTAAATTCATTTGACCACGTTCATTTGATGTTACTATAATTGTTTCCATAATAATATTCAATGTTACAACATCTATACATATCTTTACTTCAAATAGTTTACTTATTTGTAACGCTTACAAATTAGTTAAAACATTAGATTTATTAGGGTGTTGATACCTAATGTCCGTGTATGATTATCGAAATTTGTAAGGTTATTTCAGGTCGAAATACTGAATGAAAAAGCTGAGAGGAGTAGAATTGAGCCACCATTTGGCACCGTTGTCCATTAGGGAAAAAATCTCTATGGATAATCAGTCTGTGATGTCAGCACTGAATGATTTTAAACAAACTATACCAGAATGTTTTATCATATCAACCTGCAACAGGCTATCGTTGTATGGTATAACTGACGATACAAATCAGTTTGAGAGTTTCTTCGACAGATTTGGTGACCTTCAGCCATACCTTATCAAACTACAATCAGAGACAGACTCAGCACAACATTTGTTTAGAACAGCAGCCGGATTACAATCTCAAGCTTTGGGTGAGCACGAAATACTTGGGCAAATTAAAAAAGCTTACTCAATGGCTCAAGAGGCCGCTACACTTAGCCCAACACTAGACGAATTTATTAGAAGATCTATTTACACTGGTAAAAAGGTTAGACAGTTTACTGCTATTGGGAAATACCCTGTTAGTTTAGCCTCTGTTGCTTATGATTTATTATGTAAAAGATATAAAGACTTTAAAAGCCAAGATGTGCTTGTGTTAGGTACTGGGGAAATGAGTAATCTGATGATGAAAATTTTGGCTAAGAAGCATACTGGAAACTTGTATATAGCAAGTAGAACTAAGTCTAGAGCAGAATCTATGGCAAATATGTTTGGTGGCAAGGCCATTGATATGACTGAAATTAAACAGTATCTACCAATGGTTGAGATAGTAATTGGTGCAACCCACGCTGAAAAATATGTATTGCAAGACAAAGACTTAAAAGCAATAAGAGAACGCGGGCTTACTCTGCTAGATCTAGGAATGCCTAGAAATTTTGCACCTGAAATAAAAAGATTAGGGCATATTGATTTATTTGACTTAGATGATTTAAAGTCGTTAACTGACGTAGGAATTCAAAAAAGACACGAGGAAATTCCAAAGGCTGAGGTCATAATTGGAGAAGAAGTAGAAAGCTTCACGGCTTGGTTAAAAATTAGAGAAGTGAGTCCTTTAATTACCTCTTACTATGAAAAATTAGAGAAAATAAAAGCCGAAGAATTAAAATGGGCTCTTCCCAAACTTGGGAATATTGATAAAAAACAACAAGAAATTATAGAAAATATGATTAGCCGCGTGACTAGAAGGCTAAGTGGCAAGCCAATAGAAAGATTAAGACAATATAGTCAAACCCCAAATGATGAGCAAAATCCAATTGATACATTTAAGTCAATTTTTGATTTGTAATTTTGCATAATGTCCGACATTCTAAATGTAAATGTTGGTACCCGAGGAAGTTTATTAGCTGTAGAACAAACCAAATTGTTCTTATCTTGGATCCAATCACATACTCCAAATACTAATTTTCATATTAAGACTGTACACACAAGTGGTGACGATGCTATTGAGATAGTTGGGGCATTTGTGAAAGAGGTGGAACTAGAACTATTAGCTGGCAATATAGACATAGCCATTCATAGCCTTAAAGATATGCCTACAGAGCTTCACCCAAATTTAGCCTTATCAGCTATGCCAGTTAGGGGTTATTGGGAGGATTGTCTAGTATCTCGCCATAATGTTAGCTTTAGTGAATTACCTTATGGTTCTAAAATAGGAACAGGTAGTTTAAGGAGAATTTTTCAACTAAGATTACTAAGACCAGACTTAGAATTCATCCCAATTAGGGGTAATATTATTACCAGAATGGGGAAAATAGAATCAGGTTTGGTCGATGCCGTAATCTTGGCAAAAGCTGGATTAGACCGAGTAAATATGACTCATAAAATATCATATACCTTCACTAGGCAAGAAATGCTGCCTGCAGTTGCGCAAGGTATATTGGCTGCTGAAACAAGAGTTGAAGAAAATCTTGAATTGGCTAAAGCTTTAAGACCTGTGCATCACGTACCAACCTATATGTGCGCAATAGCAGAGCGTAGTTTCTTAGCAGGTGTAGGTGGCGGGTGCAAAATGCCAATGGCGGCTTTTGCACAAGTAGAAAACAATGAAATGACAATAGAGGGAATCTACTTTAATGAAGATGGCAGTAAGAATTCTAGAAACTCTATAGTTGGTCATTATAAAGATGCACAATCATTGGGACTAGAGCTAGCCAATATGCTGAAAGTAGAATTACAAAGCAAATAGTAGTATGAAGTGGTCAGATTATAATGTAGTATTGACCAGAACTGTACAAGGAAATAAGGAATGGAGCAAATACCTAAGTGATTTGGGCATTAATTCTGTTTCACTACCGATGCTAAATATTGTTGAAAAAGAAATAGATTACACTACCCTACTTCAACCTTGGGATGCACTCATTTTTACCAGTAGTAATGCTATTACTATATTCACCAATCACATAAGTCTGCAAGGTCATATGTATTTCAAATCTTTGCCTAGCTACTGTATAGGATCACAAACATATCAAGTTGCTCAAGAATTAGGGTATAACAACCTGCTATTGATAAACGATGATGAACGGCAATTCCATAAAGAAGCTAAAATACTTTGGCCTTGTGCTAATAGTGTGATTAAAGACTATGATGTTAATTATCGGTACATAGTTAAGTTAGTTGTATATGAGACAGTAGAAACAAAGCAATTAAGTATCACAGATAGACAAATCCTCTCTGCTAGACCAATATTGTGTTTTTTTGCGAGTCCTTCTGCCGTATTTGCTTGGAAAAACTTAGACTTATTTAATAGTTATCCTAACTTTGCAGTCGCTATTGGCAATACAACGGCTGCTGCTATTTCTACATTAAATATACCTGTATTTGCTACGGCAAATCAACCTAATATAGAAGCTATGGTAGTTGCTGTAGAGCAAAGTTTAGCAAATACAATTTAAATGAATATTCGACCTAGAAGACTCAGATATAACTCAGGAATTAGAAGCTTAGTTAGAGAAAATCATCTGAATATATCAGACTTTATTTATCCCATTTTTGTAAGAGAAGGAACAAATATAGTAGAGCCAATAAGCTCTATGCCAGGGCAATACAGATATAGTATAGACCAACTATCTAATATAATAAATGAAGTAGCAGCTTTAGGTATAAAGTCAGTATTGCTATTTGGAATATCAAATACTAAAGACGAATTAGCTAAAGACAGTTATAACTCTGATGGTATTATACAACTTGCTATAAAAACCATAGTAGCATTACAACCAGACTTAATTATAATGACAGATGTGTGTGTATGTGCCTACACTACTCACGGTCATTGTGGAATTATACACGATGGTTATGTAGATAACGATTTGTCTGTAGAAGTTTTGGGTAAAATGGCGCTAAGTCACGCACAAGCTGGCGCACACATAGTGGCACCTAGTGCAATGATGGACTATCAAGTTGCAGCAATTAGAAGCATACTAGATGAGCATCATTTTAAACAAGTTGGTATTTTAGCATATTCAGCCAAATACTACAGCTCTTGTTATGGACCATTTAGAGAGGCTGCTGGCTCTGCTCCACAATTTGGCGATAGGGCTGGATACCAAATGGATGTGGCAAACAAGCGTGAAGCTGTAAAAGAAATACTTATGGATGTAGAAGAAGGTGCTGATATGGTAATGGTGAAGCCAGCTATGTTATACCTAGACATAATAGCAGAAGCTAAAGTTACTACCCTGTTACCTGTAGTAGCCTACAATGTAAGTGGAGAATATGCAATGGTAAAGGCAGCCGCAGAAAAAGGCTGGATAGATGGAAACAAGGTGATGATGGAAATGTTACTTAGCATTAAACGTGCAGGGGCAGACTTAATCATAACCTACTTTGCACTAGATGCAGTTAAATATTTAAAAGACAATAACTAAGTAAAATGGAAAATAAAGTATTAACCTACTACGCTCTATATAAATTTAACCAAGAATTCTTTAACCTAAATAAAAAGGACAAAGGAAACATAATTGATAATTTCTGCACGTGCATAACAGAGGTAGGCACTACTACTTGGTTCTATCAAGTAAGTCCTAGTATTTCTGAATACGACATTTTGGTTTGGAGCAACATAGAGGTTACAGAACTTAGCAGCATAGATACTTTTATGTTAGCTATGGGTACTGCTGTAAATAAGTTTAGACAATATATACTGCCTAGCAAAACTCTGTGGGGAATGACCAAACCTAGCCAATATAGCAAAGCTAAAAAAAGCGCCCAAGAGCTTGACCCATTTACTCCAGATAGAAAACCATATTTTGTTATCTATCCATTTTCAAAGACAGCGGACTGGTACTTAAAAAGTAGAGAACAACGCCAAGAAATGATGAATGGTCACATAGTAATTGGTAAAAAATACACAGATATTACCCAATTGTTATTATATAGCTTTGGTATTCAAGATCAGGAATTTGTAGTTGCATACGAAATGGAAGATATGTCGCTATTTAGTGACTTAGTTTATGAACTGAGAATGACTGAAGCGAGACTATTCACGCTAAATGATACTCCAATAATTATGGGAATCTATAGAAGTGTAGATGAATTGAAGAATATTTATAAAAGCAGTTTATCGGCTTTGGATTTACCGACTAATAACTAGTCAATGAATTTATCAAATTCTGAGCAATCACATCAACTTGCTTTGCAACATCTTGTAGGCGGCGTAAATAGTCCTGTACGGGCATTTAATAGTGTAGGTGGTAATCCGATTACAGCTAAAGCCGGAAAAGGTGCCTATATATTTGACTTAGACGATAATAAATACATAGACTACATAGGTAGCTATGGGCCACTAATTCTTGGTCACGCTCACCCAGTTATTAATCAGGCCATAATAGATACTGTGTTCACGGGTACAACATTTGGAACTACTAGCCAGGGAGAGATTGTACTCGCACAATTAGTAAAGGATGCATTTCCAGCAATAGACAAAGTAAGATTTGTAAACAGTGGTACAGAAGCTATAATGTCTGCTTTAAGACTGGCAAGGGCTTTTACCAACAAAAATAAGATTATAAAATTTGCTGGTTGCTACCACGGTCACAGTGATAATTTATTAGCACAGGCCGGATCAGGTTTAGCAACTCTTAGTTTGCCAGACAGCAGTGGTGTACCAGCAGCCGTAGTACAAGATACCCTGATAGCAGAGTACAATAATTTAGATTCTGTACGTCAACTATTTGAATTATATCCTGATGAAGTTGCGGCAGTAATTATAGAACCGGTTGGGGGAAATATGGGTGTTGTATTGCCACAATTAGGTTTCTTATCAACATTAAAAGAGTTATGTAATAACAACAACACCCTACTTATACTAGACGAGGTAATGACAGGCTTTAGGTACCACTTCGGTGGTGCTCAGGCTGTATATAACATTGAAGCAGATATAACTTGTTTAGGTAAAATAATAGGTGGCGGTTTACCTGTAGGCGCCTACGGTGCTAGAGCTGAAATAATGAATATGGTAGCCCCTTTAGGCCCAGTATATCAGGCAGGTACTCTAAGTGGTAACCCACTTTCGATGGCATCTGGAATAGCCTTGTTAAGCTTGTTGAAGGAAAATCCCGATTGGTACACTAGTGTACTAAAGTTTACTAGCGATTTGAAAGATGGATTCTTAGAAATATCAAATAGAAAAGGTGTTGCTGTTCAGGTAAATGTGCACGGGTCTATGATTTGCCCATTCTTTAATGAAGGACCTGTGAATAACTATAACGATGCCAAAAAATCTGATACAAATAGATTTAAATCATTTTTCTGGGGATTAGTTGAAAATGGTATTTTCATACCTCCTAGCCAATACGAAGCTTGGTTTGTGTCTATGCTACACAGTGATACGGAACTAGACCTCACACTTACTGCATTTGAAAAGGCGGTAAGTAATTAAAATTATATTAACCTAATTTTGCCCTGCAAATAATAATTTTACAGCGCCTATTTTCTAGTGACAAAAAAAACTGCAATCTATTTCGTGATTAAATACATACACAAGCCCGCACTGCTAATTTTTCTATTCTTGGTAGCTATTTGTAACATTAGTTCTGCCCAAACTGGTGATGTTAAAGGGACTGTATTAGATAAGGAAAACGGAGATAGATTGTCTTACAGCTTGGTAAGAATTAGGAATACTGACAAGCGTATGTACACTGACATAAACGGTTACTTTAATTTAATAAAAATTCCAGTTGGACCAGCTAAACTTATAGTTTATAAAACTGGATATGACACTACAGAAATAGACATAAACATTACTGAAGGCGGTAAATTGTTGCAAAATGTTTACTTATCGCCTAAGGTTAATAGAATTGAGGTAGAGGTAAGAAGTAATGAACAGAACAAGAAAGAACGGGTAGAAATTAGTAAAATAGAAGTTACACCTGAAAAGATTGGTTATGTTCCGAGTATAGGTGGAGAACCAGACTTAGCCCAATTCTTACAAATAATTCCAGGGGTTACATTTACTGGAGACCAAGGTGGACAATTTTATGTGAGGGGGGGTGCGCCCATTCAAAATATGGTATTGCTAGATGGAATGACTATATATAATCCGTTTCACTCTATCGGTTTATTCTCTGTATTTGATGTAGATATTATTAAAAATGCAGATGTATTTACTGGTGGTTTCGGGGCACAATATGGTGGTAGAATATCTGCGGTTCTAGACGTAACTACCAGAGATGGAAATCAAATACACACTGGTGGTAAAGTGAATGTAAGTCCTTTTACAAGTAAATTAAGCCTAGAGGGTCCTCTTAAGAAGTTTAAAGAAGGTCAAGGCGGCTCTAGTTATTTACTAACAGGCAGGACATCATACTTAAAGCAAACTTCTAAAATATTTTACCCGTACGCTAACGAAAATGGTTTACCCTACAATTTTACTGATTTGTTTGGAAAATTATCCTTTAATAGTGCAAATGGTAGTGCTATAAACCTATTTGGATTTAACTATAAAGATAACGTTAACTTAAATAATTTGACCAAATACGGATGGAATAGTTATGGTATGGGTGGTAAAATTCACTTAGTACCAGCTAATAGCAGTAGTGTCATAGATGCTACTTTGGCATTTAGCGATTACAAAACCTCGCAAAAAGATGCCGATCAGTTTGAAAAAAGAAGTTCTATTAGTGGTTTTCAAGGTAGAATTGACTTTAGCTACTTTAGCAACAAAGACTTAATTAAATATGGAATTCAGATAAACGGTTTCAGCACAGACTTTAATTTTACCAATGCTGCTAAAGTAAATGTAGGTCAGCAAGACTTTACTACGGAAATAGCAGGTTACATTCGTTATAATAAAGTAATAGGTAAATTAGTTATCGACCCTAGCTTTAGGGTACACGTATATGCTTCACTTAGCGAGGTGTCGCCAGAGCCCAGACTTGGACTAAAGTTTAATGTTACCCCTTCATTCAGATTAAAGGCAGCAGGGGGACTATATAGTCAGAATTTGCTTAGTGCCCAAAGTGATCGTGATGTGGTTAACTTGTTTTACGGTTTCTTAAGTGGTCCAGAAAATCTACCGAATAACTTTGATGGTAAAAATATTACGAGTGCATTGCAAAAAGCTAGACATCTAATAGCTGGTACAGAAATAGACATTACTAAAAATATCGGGATACAGGTTGAGGGTTATTTGAAAGATTTTAATCAACTGACAAACATAAATCGCAACAAAATTTACAACGATGACGCATCTAACAATGATAAACCACAGTCGTTAAAGTCTGACTATATTATCGAAACAGGATTAGCAAAAGGGGTTGATTTTCAAATAACTTACGACAAAAAACCTGCTTATTTCTATATTTCTTATTCTTTGGGTCAGGTTACTCGTTTTGATGGCAACAATACCTACTTCCCACATTGGGACAGAAGACACAACCTAAACATATTGGGAGCCTATAAATTGGGCAAGGCACAAAACTGGGAATTTTCAGCAAGATTTGCATTTGGTAGTGGTTTCCCATTCAGCAAGACTCAAGGTTACTATGAGCTAATAGACTTCCAACAAGGTGGGGTTAATACTGATTACACTCAGTCTAACGGATTACTTGGCATATTGTATAGTGGACTTAACAATGGCAGGTTGTCAACATACCACAGAATGGACGTATCTTTAAAAAGGACATACGATTTCACTAAATACAGAAAACTTCAAGTTATAGCCAGCGTAACTAATACTTACAATAGAGAGAATGTATTCTACTTTGATAGGGTGAATAACATTAGGGTAAACCAATTACCAATTTTACCTAGCATAGCACTTAATTACAGTTTCTAATTTTGATAAAACTCCTATTACTTGTTCTAATTTCAACCTTTCTCAGCAGTTGTAATGGTGGAGTACAAGAAAAATTAGCGAGAAGTTGGGAGAACGATATTGATGATTTACACATCGTATTCAATGAAAATGGTACCTATTTGGCCAAGCAGTATGGCAAAGCTGCTATTGACGGAAAATGGGAATATGTAGCAGACAATAACAGCATTATTGTAGAGAAGAATGGTAATAGAAAAACTATGACTATTGTACAAATTACTGACGATACACTAATAATAAATGCCAGTACAGAAATGTTACACCTAAAACCTGAACACAAATAAAGTTTGAGTGGCATAATTATCTATACAGACGGCAGTAGCAGAGGCAATCCCGGTAGGGGTGGTATAGGTGTTGTAATGATAAGTGGTAAGCACAGGAAAGAGATAAGCGAGGGCTACAGACACACTACCAATAATAGAATGGAGCTGCTAGCAGTTATTAGAGGTCTAGAGGCAATAAAGTTGCGTGACAGCGATGTATCCATATACAGCGATAGCAAATACGTGATTGATTCTATAACCAAGGGTTGGCTTTACAGTTGGGCAAAAAAACCAAATTTCGCAGGTAAAAAAAATGAAGACCTATGGCGAAAGTATTTAGAAGTGTCAATTGGATTAAACTTAAGGTTCATTTGGGTGAAAGGCCACGCTGGGAACGTTGAGAATGAGCATTGTGACCACTTGGCAACAGATGCTGCAATATACCCTGACAGAGTAGATTCGGTATTTGAGAACAGTCAAGATTTAAGAAATATGAAATTTTTGTAAAATTTATTGAGATTAGTTTGCCTAAGTCTGAAATTATTATAATTTTGCACCCACGTTAATTAAAAAAACACTCCTCCTTAGCTCAGTTGGTTAGAGCACATGACTGTTAATCATGGGGTCCTAGGTTCAAGCCCTAGAGGGGGAGCAACTATAGATTTTAAAAAGCTGTTGAGTTTATCTCAATAGCTTTTTTTTATGAAGTTTGGATGGTAAGGGTTAGTCGGTATAATACATTTCAAATAAGTGATATTGTAATTTTGAGATGGGGGAATTTAAATATTTGATCCCTAAAAGAATATAAGAT
>JAWXCF010000036.1:0-23987 GCA_034440515.1 Bacteroidota bacterium | reverse complement strand
TAAGGGGGGCTTAGCTCAGCTGGTTCAGAGCATCTGCCTTACAAGCAGAGGGTCATAGGTTCGAATCCTATAGCCCCCACTCCAAAACATCAAAGCCTATCAAAAGATAGGCTTTTTTTATGCCCCAAATTCTCTTTTTATTTATTTATTTTTATTTATAGATTTGGCAAATGGATTTAACGGAAAACCGAGCAAGCACAGGCAGTCCTTATAGTTTAATTGTAATAGTAGCCGCTTTAGGTTATTTTGTTGATTTATATGACTTGGTACTGTTTGGAGTAGTTAGAGATGCAAGTCTGATTGGAGTAGGCGTCATAGATAAGTTAGAACGCATTAGAATAGGTGAAAATATGCTGAGCATTCAAATGATTGGGATGTTGATAGGTGGCATATTGTGGGGAGTTTTGGGCGATAAAATGGGCAGACTTAAAGTATTGTTTGGCTCAATAATTATGTATTCCGTTGCCAACATTGCAAATGGTCTGGTCGAAAATGTACAACAATATGAAATTTGTAGATTTATAGCTGGTGTAGGTCTTGCAGGAGAATTAGGAGCTGGCATTACTTTAATAGCTGAATCAACTAGGAAAGAGCAACGTGG
This sequence comes from Bacteroidota bacterium, assembly GCA_034440515.1. Lineage (GTDB taxonomy): Bacteria > Bacteroidota > Bacteroidia > CAILMK01 > CAILMK01 > JAWXCF01. The sequence continues at coordinate 23,386 of JAWXCF010000036.1, read as the reverse complement.
AGTTGGAACTATGGTTGTTGTTGTTTTCGGAGCATTAGGTGCAGTTACTAGTGCATTGACTGGGTCATTGACTACTTGGCGAACATCTTACTTTATAGGTGGTGTATTGGGTTTAGGACTATTGGCGCTTAGAGTTGGAGTTTCAGAATCAAGCTTATTTAAAGACTTAGAGTCTAAAAGAGGTGTGAGTAAAGGCAATTTCTTCACATTGTTTAGCTCGGCTAGAAATCTTCGAAAATATTTCTCGGGGATACTGATAGGTTTACCAATTTGGTTTACCATAAGCACCTTTATAATTGGAGGGCCAGAATTTGCCGAAAAGCTGATGGTACAAGGTGAAGTAACTAGGGCTAAGTGTATTTTGTATGCTTATTTAGGACTTAGTCTAGGTGATATAATAAGTGGTACACTTTGTCAAATATTGAAAAGTAGAAAACAAACACTCTATATATTCTTAGCTACAACCATACTTAGCTGCGTATTGTATTTAACAGCAAATGGGGTTACCGTTTCGTATTTCTATTTAGTATGCTTCCTAATTGGAGCATTAACCGGTTATTGGGCAATTTTTGTTATGTTAGCATCTGAGCAATTTGGAACAAACCTGCGAGCTACAGTCACAACAAGTTCCCCAAATTTTGTTCGAGCAGCAGTGTATCCTATTGCTGCTGCATTTCAATGGCTTAGAGTAGATATGGGTTATATAGGCGCAGCCACTTTAATAGGTGGAATATGTATTGGTTTAGCCATATTGGCTACGACATTTAGCAAAGAAACATTTCATAAAGATTTGAATTACTTAGAATAATTGAAAGTATTATAGTCTTAGCCTTTATTTTCGTACGAGATTAAATATATCATATTAGTCCCATTAAAATGGATATCAAAGAGTTATTGTCTTATTTAAAACCGGATCACCTTATTAAAGAGGCTGGTCCGTATGCGCTATGGGTAGTTATGGCGATTATTTATTCAGAAACTGGTTTGTTAATTGGCTTTTTCTTGCCTGGCGATTCATTGTTATTTGTATGTGGATTATTTGTTGGTACCGGCGATATTCCATATAACATAATTTTAACCATTTTGATATTAACTGTAGCTGCCATACTTGGTAACTTAACTGGATATTATTTTGGCAAATCGGTTGGACCTAAATTATTTGCTAGAGAAGATAGCCTAATTTTTAAAAAAAAATACCTAGAGGCAACGCAAGCATTTTATACTAAGAATGGTGGCCGCGCACTAATATTAGGCAGGTTTATACCAATTATTAGAACCTTCGTTCCAATACTTGCAGGTGCAATCAAAATGGATTTTTCTAAATTTATGCTTTATAACATAATAGGCGCATTACTTTGGGTGCCTAGTTTGACCATTGCCGGCTATTATTTGGGTAGATTTACTTGGGTCAAAGAAAATGTAGAAATTATTGTGATCGGCTTGGTAATCATTACAATTATACCAGTTGTAAGAACCTTCCTGAAGGAAAAGAAAAACAAAGAAGTAGTCTAGTTATTTCGTTCAGTATGGGAAATATAAACTGCTGCCGTCATATCACCAGTTACATTTAGTACCGTACGGCTCATATCTAAAATTCTATCTACACCCAGTATAATTGCTATACTTTCTCCAGGCACCCCTATACTGTCTAATATAAGCATCATTACCGGTATAGACCCTCCAGGGACTCCTGCGGTACCCATTCCTGCCAATATACTTACCAATACAACCGTAATCTGTTGTGTAAGGTCAAGATGTACACCAAAACATTGTGCCAAGAACAAGATGGTAATCCCCTCATACAATGCAGTTCCATTTTGATTAGCAGTACTACCTATGGTAAGTACAAAGTGAGAAATATCTTTTGGCAATTTCAGTTTTTCGTTCGCAGTTTTTAATGCTGTGGGCAGGCTTGCATTACTACTGCTTGTGGTAAATGCAGTCAACATAAGTTCCGTGTTCTGCTTAAAGAAATAACGAGGACTCATATTGCAGAAAAATTTTAAGATTATGCTGTAAGTACCAAATAAATGTAGAGCCAATACACTCAACACCAGCGCCATATAGCCGAGCAATGTACCCAATATGCTGAGCCCAGTATTTACAGTCAATACAAATAAAAGTGAGGCTACTCCTACAGGTGCCAGTTTCATAGCATAGCCAATTACCCGCATTGTTATTTCATAGAGCCCCTCTAAGGCACTTTTTAGTCCCTCTACTTTTTCTGGGGGACTATTACTCATTGCTATTCCGAGGATTAGAGCAAAAAACATAACTGCTAGCAAACCTCCACCTGTGTAACTTGTATCAAATGCTCGAACCATATCCTCCAAAGGATTCTTAGGTACTATTTTTACTATAGTTTGCAGAAAATTTTGCTTTTCTACTTTCTTTATATTTTCCCGCTGTTTCTGAATGTCAGCATTAAACTGTGATTGAATACTGCTTCTGTCTTTTTCACTTAAGTACGATCCTGGTTTTATTATCGCAGTAGATGCAATACCTAGCAAAACACTAATGCCTGTAACTATCAGAGTGTAAACGAACATTTTCCAACCTATCTTGCCCAATCGGCTCACATCGCCAAAGTCTGCAACACCAAGTATTAAAGCAGATACAACTAATGGAATGACCATCATAAAAATCATTCTTAAAAACAATTCCCCGATAGGCTTTATCCAAGATACAATTTCAGGAATTATGTCAGCTGTAACCGTATTTCTGACAACGATTCCACACAATACCCCAAACACCATACCTATAAATATGGCTGTATGTAGTTTAATTTTCACTTGGTGCAAATATGCTAAATTCTTAGACAGTCTTTGTCCTATTGTTTAGTTTACTATGTTGCCTACTATAGCCGAAGTAAATAATAAGCCCAACTGCAAGCCACAACACAAACCTTATCCAAGCTACAAAGGGTACTTCAGTCATAAGATAGAAACAACTAAGCAGACCTAAGACTGGAATAATAGAGTATTTTAATTGATATGTCTTTATGACGATATAAATAGTGCCAAGTACAAACAACCAAGTAGGAAAGCGAGCAAAAATACCCCAACTTTTGTCTGAAAACTCCTTTGGCACCTTTAGTAAATTGGTAAATGCATCTGGTACAAAATATTGCAATGAAACTACAGAAACTATAAATGCGATTGGAATAATGAATTGACCATTTACGTAGGGCACTCTAAATTTCCCCTCTTTATCACCAGTATCTCTAGGCATAAACAAAATACCCCCGCATACTATAACAAATGCAAACAGAGTCCCTAGCGATGTAAAGTCTGTAAGTTCATCAGCATTAAAGAAAAACAAAGGAATACCTACCACAAAACCCGTCAATATGGTGCTAAATGATGGTGTTTTAAATCTTGGGTGAATGCGGCTAAAAGCGGGAGGTAACAATCCATCTCTGCTAATGCTCATCCATATTCTAGGTTGTCCCATTTGGAATACAAGTAATACATTAGCCACTGCTAACACTGCACTTACACCAACTACCCATCGCATCCAGGTAACATTATGAAACGTAAATATAAAACTTAATGGGTCGCCTACCCCTTTGAAATTGGTATAGTTCACCATACCCGTCATTACTAAACTAATCAAAATATAAAGTACTGTGCAAATAAGTAAACTGTATAAAATTCCCTTTGGTAAGTCTCTTTTCGGATTTTTACACTCCTCTGCCGTAGTACTAATGGCATCAAAGCCGATATAAGCAAAAAATACAGAACTAACGCCTTTCATCATTCCACTGAATCCATTTGGTAAAAAAGGAGTCCAGTTGCTGGTATCGATGTAAATAGCACCTATCACAATAACCAGTAAAATGACCAACAGCTTAATAATGACTAAAGTGTTACTCGTTCTTTTACTTTCTTGCACACCGACATAAACCAGTAGGGTTATTAGCGCAGTAATCATCAATGCTGGAAAGTCAAATATTATTCGAATTCCTGCTATAATTGGTGCATTAGTATAAGCATTTACATTTGAGTAAAATACTGCATTATTGGTAGCCTTTGGGTTAGCAGTGAATTCACTGAATGATCGCAAGGCACTATAATAGTCTGAAGCAAGCCAAGTCGGAAACTTCATATTGAAGTTACTTAAAGTCATATTGAGTATGTCTGTAAAATAATCACTCCAAGAAATGGCAACCACAACATTACCTATGGCATACTCAAGCAGCAAATCCCAGCCTATTATCCAAGCGATAATTTCACCAAATGCAATATACCCATACGTGTATGCGCTACCTGCTATGGGTACCTTGCTGGCAAATTCTGCATAGCACAATGCAGAAAATGCACAGGCCAATGCGGTAAACACAAATAGCAACGAAACTCCAGGTCCTCCATTTAGAGCGCCCTTGCCGATTGTACTAAATATACCTGCCCCAATTACTGCAGCTATACCAAATGCAGTTAAATCCCAAGCATTTAAAGTCCGCCTTAAAGAGTGCTGTTCATTAGAATTATTTATCTCTGATAAAGCTACAGAGATTGACTTCTTCCTAAGTAAATCTTTCATTTTATGTCGGCAAATTATCATTAATGTAAGACATTAATATAAGTCAATGTTAAGAAACAGTTAATCAATACATTTACTACATACCTCTACTATTCTACTTTTGTCTGATAAAATTTAATATTTATAATCTGATTATTAATATATTATAAATTAATTATGTTTAAATTATAACGATAAATATGGATAAAAACATCTTACAATTTTATTTAGCATATTACCAATTTTACAAAATTCATATAGTTTTGCACCTTGTAGTTACTACCGTAGTATAAATCATAGTAAGATTTTACAATGAGTGTGAAACGCCAATATTTATTAAGCAACAACAACATTAACTATTAATAATTAGATGTCAGACAACAAGTCATCAGTCAATCAGACAGCTGCAACAGCTGTTCCTACAAAAAAAGCAGGTATGCCTGCCTTTACCGGTTTAGCAATATTGTCCGCAATCATTGTTTCAATGCTAATTTTCTTTTTCGTATTAGGTAATCCTGCCAACTTTGTAGATGGGGATACTAGTAAACACCCAATTGAAGAAGGCGCAGGCAAATGGTTAGGTACCGTATTTAAAGGTGGTATAGTAGTACCTATTATCTTGTCATTATTATTGATGACCATTATTTTTACCATAGAGCGTTTAATGACTTTAAGTCGTGCAAAGGGTTCAGGTAACGTTGACAACTTTTTACGTCGCGTTAAAATGTATTTATCAAGTAACAATATCCAAGCTGCATTAGCTGAGTGTGACAAACAAAAAGGATCTGTAGCCAGTGTGGTTAAATCTGGTTTATTGAAGTACAACCACGTATTTAATTTACCTGATTTAGATAAAGAACAAAAGTTATCTGCCATTCAGAAAGAAATAGAAGAGGCAACAGCTTTAGAATTACCTATGCTTGAGAAAAACCTAGTAGTTATTGCTACTATCGCTTCTGTAGCAACATTAATGGGTCTATTTGGGACAGTATTGGGGATGATTAAAGCATTCTCTGCATTAGCAAATGCTGGCGCACCTGATGCATCTGCCCTTTCTACAGGTATATCTGAGGCACTTATCAATACTGCGTTAGGAATTGGTACATCAGCTTTAGCTATTATATTTTACAATTATTTTACCAGTCGTATTGACTCACTTACCTTTAATATAGATGAAGCAGGTTTCAGCATTTCTCAAACCTTCGCATCTAATTACAAGGAAGTAACAGTACAGGCATAATCTAAAAGAGCTATATGCCTCACATTAAACCAAAAAGAAATAACCCTAGGCTAGATATGACCCCATTGGTCGATCTTGCATTCCTACTGGTTACTTTCTTTATGTTGACAACACAATTTAGACCTGAGGAAGTCGTGTCTGTTGATATGCCTTCATCTACAGCTAACATTCCATTACCAGACAGAAATGTGGTAATGCTAACTGTAGCAAAAGATGGAAGAATATTTATGGACCTAGACGGGCAAAAGGAACGTGCAGCATTGCTAAAACGTATGGGCGAAGAATACAAGGTAAGCCTCACTGATGCAGAAACAGCTTTGTTTGGCAATTTAGCAAGTTGGGGAGTTCCTATGAGTAGCATAAAAGCGTACTTAAATACACCACAATCAGAGCGTAAAAAGTTTCCACAACCAGGAATTCCATCTGACAGTTCTAACAACGAATTAAGCAAATGGGTATTAAATGCACGTCTGGTAAATCCTAAAGTTAGGTTGGCCATTAAAGGCGATAGAGAAACCCCTTATGAAAAAGTAAAAAAGGTAATACAAACTATTCAAGATAAACCAATGGTGAATAGATTTAACCTTATAACTAATTTAAAGGAGAAATAGTCGAAGACTGGAATTTTTGTACTAACAATTCTATCCTATTTACAGACTATTAGCTTAAATTTACATTTACCTTATTAACATAAGAGATATATAATGTCAGAAGTACAAACAGGTGGTGGTGATAAAGGCAAAGGTGGTAAACCCAAAGCCAAGAAAATGTCAACCCACATTGATATGACTCCGATGGTTGATTTAGCATTTTTATTGTTAACATTTTTTATGTTGACAACCACGTTTTCTAAACCGAAAACAATGGAAATAGCAATGCCGGAAAAGCCAAAAGACAATACCGATGTGCCACAAGTAAACGAGAAAAAGGTGCTAAACTTAGTTTTAGCAGAAAACAATAGAATATTTGCCTATGTGGGCTTAAAACCTACGGAAGATGTCGTAGAAGAATTAAACTATAGCGAAAATAGTCTTCGCAAGAAACTATTTGAAAGATTGCGCGGTGACTCAGGATCAATGGTCTTGATTAAGGCGGACGATAAAGCATCCTATGCTAATGTGGTGTCTCTGTTTGATGAGATGAACATTACCAAACAAAAAAGGTATGCTTTAATAGATATAAACGATGATGAGAAGAAGCTGTTGAAGGAGAAAACAGGTACTAATTAATTTAATTACAGCTTATGACAACAGTAAATTATTTAAAAGCAGACATTAACGATATCATATTTGAGGGTCGCGTGAAGGATTACGGGGCTTATGATATCAGAAATAAGTACGAGCGAAATGTAAGAATTGCAACACTTGTAGCTTGTATTTTTTTGGTATTGGCTTTCATTTCACCATTAGTGATTGAAAAACTAGCACCATCGGAAGTTGAAGAAGTAGTAGCCGTACAGCAAACAAGGATAACAGAATTGGCTCCTCCACCACCAATGGATGAGAATACCCCTCCGCCACCTCCAGTAACTATCGAGGCTCCAAAAATTGCTCAATTTGTTCCACCTAAATTAACAGATAAACAGGTGGTTGATGAAATTAAGACAAATGAAGAAATAATGAAAGCCCCAGTAATTGGACAAGCTAACGTAGAAGGAAGCAATTTAGTATTGGATCCAGGTGTATCTGTTCCTAAGAAAACAGAGATTAAAGTTCCAGAAAAGGTTAAACCTAAGATTGAAGCGATCGAAGAATTCGTAGATGAACCAGCAGCATATGATGGATATGTACCCTTTCTTAATAAGAACTTACGTTATCCTGATCAATTTTCTTCTAATCCAATTAGTGGCGAAGTGGTTATACAATTTGTAGTTGAGCGTGATGGTCAAGTTACTCAAGCTAACGCCGTAAAATCTACCAATGAAGTATTCAAGGCCGAAGCATTAAGAGTAATGAGATTAATGCCAGCTTGGAAGCCAGGTAAGGCTGATGGTAAGGCAGTAAGAAGCCGCCAAGAGGTGAGAATTAAATTCATTCCGCCAAATTGATATTTGATATAAATTTTTTGATTTAAGATTGATATTGCCGGCATTTGGTTTTTGCTCATTGCCGGCATTTTTATTGTAAAAATGCAGAGAACAGAGAGAAAGAAGTTCCCCATAAAAATGATGCTAGACATTGCTTTGTCTTTGCTCTTTTTTATTTTAGCTGGTTTTATTTATTACTATATATCAGTTGGAAAAGGTCTAGAGGGGAAAAAGGAATTTCTATATATATTGATGGGTATAGTATTATTGCGTGGAATATTTAAACTAGTATTAGTTATAAATAGATTAAGAAAATTGAATAAAAGATATTATGAATAAAATAGCAAATGCATTAGCATTCATTATATTAATTAGCCTATCTGCCTGTACTGGAAATGGTAAAAAAGGTGTGACTGACACACCAACCTCAGGAAAAATAAACATTATGGTAGATGAAAGTCTACAATTGATATCAGAATCTCAACTAGAGGCATTTCACAGCATATACAGGTTAGCAAAGGTGACCCCTGCATATGCACCAGAGTTTCAAACATATCAAGCATTAATTAATGACAGTGTTAACTTCATAATAGGAACTCGAATGTTGAAAGACGAAGAATTAGAATTCTTTAAGAAAAAAGGGCATAAGGTTATTCAACAGACCATAGCCTTAGATGCTACAACACTGATAGTCAATTCAAAATTTGGTGATAGTACACTAACTAATGACCAAATGAAAAAATTATTTACTGGACAGGTGACAGATTGGAATCAATTGTACCCTAACAGTAAAGCGGGTAAAATCCTCTTGGTATTTGATAATCAAGCAGGAAGTACATTAAGGAGTATTGGTGATAAATTTGAATTAAATGGTAAGATTCCGAAAAACTATTCAGCTGTAAAATCAAACCCTGAAGTTATTAAATACGTGCAAAGTCACCAAAATGCCATTGGACTAATAAGTAGAAGTTGGATAAGTGACACACAAGATAAAAAAGGGCTTAGTTTTCTGAAAGATTTAAGAATAATGCAACTTGAAGTTCCTGATACTGCGAAACTCAAAGTTGAATTAAAATATGCAGGGCCGTATGCAGCATATTTAAAATTTGGAGCCTATGCCTTGCCTCGAAATGTGTATATCATCAGCCAAGAGTCCTATTCTGGTTTGCACACTGGGTTGAGAAACTACATTGCATTAGATGGTCAAATAATAATTTTGCAAATGGGCTTACTACCCTACACGCAACAGGCTAGAAATATAAAAGTAACCAAAACATTAGGAGGAGAATAAGGTTTTGGTAAGGCATTTGCCTATTATCTAAATAATAAACAAAGTAACTAAGTATATATAACAACTATATGATGATCAAGACAAAGATGGCCTTGCTGAAATCAAGCCTAATAGCAAGCAGCCTAATACTAGGTGGATTTACAGTAAGTGCACAAACAGTAGAAGAAGGCAAAAAAGCTTATGAACAAGATTTGTATGATAAAGCTGGAACAATATTTAAAGCTAGTTTAGCTAAATCTCCAAGTGCAGAAACTTGGTTTTACTTAGGCAATGTATATTACAACACAGAGAAAAAAGATAGTGCATACTATTCTTATAACGAAGGATTGAAATTGAATGCTGCAGAAGCCCTAAACTATGTAGGTGTAGGTAGAATAAAGCTAGCTGAGGGAAACAAAGCTGAGGCTAGAACCAATTTTGACAAAGCATTAGAATTAACGAAAAATAAGAATTATGATGTAATGAATGAGATTGCAGTAGCCATATTCGAAGTATTTGATAAAACTGAGGTAGGCTTTGGTCGTGCATTGATAGACAAAGCAATGGCTAAGAAAAAAACAAATGAAAACTATATTATTACTAGTGGTGACCTATATAGATTGGAGGGTGAAAGCGGCAAAGGTATAACTGAATACAAAAGGGCAGTTCAAGTAAATGCTCGTAGTACAAAGGCTAACTTAAGAATTGCAGATTTGTATTTAAAACAAGGCAATTTTGAGGCAGCAGAGCCTTTCTACACTGATGTAAAACAAATTGATGCTAATTATGCCCCGCTTTATATTAAATTATCTGACTATTACCGTGAAACTGGTAAATATCAAGAGTCTATTACCAATTTTGAGAAATATTTGACTCTAGCTGGTAATTCTGAATACAATCTGTACAATTACGGTTCACTCTTGTATCAAGTAAATGAGTTTGCAAAAGCTGAGGTACAATTCCAAAAAGTGGTTAACCTAAACTCTAAAAATGTATTTGCCTTAAGACTATTAGCTTACAGTCAAAAGGAACTTGGAAAATTCCAAGAGGCCAGTCAAAATATGGATAGATTTTTTAGCTTAGTTAAACCTAAAGACATCATTTCTAAAGACTACGTAACTCGTGGTGAGGCTCGATTAGGTTTAGGTAACTTTACTGGTGCAGTAGAAGACTTAAAGAAATACAATGATAATGATACAGCGCATACCTATGAGGATAAACTAATAGTTGCCCTAGATAGCGCTAAAGATTATGGTATGGCTGCAGACGTGCTAAATGCTAGAGTGGAGCGTAAAAAAGCAAGTCATACGTTAAATAATGATGACTACTATACTTATTATAATCTAGGTAAATACCAGAATTTAGCAAAGAGATATAATGAGGCAGATGCGGCATTTGCTAAGTCAATTGAACTAAAACCTGATTTAATTAGCAGTTACTACCAACGCATTTTAATTCACGAGAATAACGACAAGGATTTTAAAACAGGTGAAGCGACTCCATACTATGAGGCATTTATGACAGCTACTGCTGCAGAGAAAGATAAATATAAAGGTCTATATGTAAAGGGGTATACGTATATGGGCTATGTTGCCTACAACAAAAAAGATTTTGCTACATCAAAACAGAATTTCCTTAAAGTAAAAGAATTAGATCCTAACAATAAGTCTGCTACTCAAATGATAGATTATTTCACAAGCGTAGAGAAGCAAAAGAAGAAGAAATAGTTTTAACTTGACTACTCAAAAATATAAAGCCACCTAAAATTAGGTGGCTTTTTTATGAGATGTAATAGACAGAGTTGTAATTAGATTATTTATCAGTATGAACATCCTTGTAGTTTTCTCTATTCAACCTTTGAAGCTTGTGATGAGTCTTAGGTTTTATAGTTATAAGGGGTACTTTCTCTGTAGTAACCATACTGGTGTCTAGTCCAAATGCCTTTTCCTCGCTGATGCTGAATTGTTTTAACCACTCATATATGGTCATTACTATTCTTTGTAAGCCTTTTAAGCTTTCGTTTATGTTTATCATTCGCTCTATTACAACAAATCTAAAATCCCCTGTTATATTGTATTTGCGTAAAGAGTTATATCTACTTATCACATCAACTTCGTTACTCTTAGTTAAATCATCGACTACAACTCTAAATAATGAATTTATGGTCGGCTCAATCCTAAATCCTAGTCTAAAGTTAACTTTTATAACCTTATTTGATTCTAAAAACTCTACTGAATATTCCTTAGTGTGAGGGTCATCTAATACATCTACGTGAACAAACCAATAAACATCAGCACGTTTTGGTGCTTTATTAAAAATTGAATACACTATTTTAGTTTCTATTTCTTTCAACCTATCTGCACTAGTTAGGAAAACTAAATTAGTTGCGTACTTTGGAATACTTTCATCTTCACTTATCTCCCGTAACATTGGTAAATAAGGTGCCAAGTCGGTAAACTCTGTATATTGATTTTTGATTTTTCTAGCTTTGAACCAACTGTACATAATTGCAACTAAGAAAATACTAATAGCCAAGGTTACGTAACCCCCATTAGGAAATTTCTCCATATTAGCTACTAGAAATGAGATTTCAATTCCGATAAAAAATATGGTTAATATCCATACCAGTATTTTATTGAACTTGATGAATCTCATATAGAAATTTAACAGCACAGTAGTCATTATCATTGTTAGTGTAATGGCTAAACCATAAGCAGCCTCCATATTGCTTGATTCCTTGAAGTATAATACAATACCCAAGCACCCAAACATAAGTAAAGTATTAATGCTAGGAATATATACTTGGCCTCTAGAGTCGTTAGTATAAATTAATTTTACTTTCGGCCACAGATTCAACCGAATTGCTTCGCTTATTAAAGTGTAACTACCTGTAATTAAAGCCTGACTGGCTATAATGGTGGCAGCTGTAGCTATTATAACACCTGTTAATCTAAACCAATCTGGCATAATCTCATAAAATGGGTTAAGTTCAACCCCATTTACTGGTTTTACCACCATTCCTCTATGGGCCATTAGCCAAGCACCCTGACCAGCATAATTTAAAAACAAACAAAGTTTTACGAATAGCCAACTTACTTGAATATTCTTTCTACCACAGTGGCCTAAATCTGAATACAGTGCTTCTGCACCAGTTGTACATAGGAAAACCGCACCTAATAAGAAGAATCCACCAGGTTGCTGAAACAAAAACTGTATATAGTATGGGTTCAGTGCTTTGAATATATATGGATATTGCAAAGCAGATATGAAACCGAGCGTGCCTAGCATAAGAAACCACAATATCATAATTGGTCCAAAGAATCTACCAACAACGTGAGTTCCAAATCTTTGAAAGATGAATAGCAGTGTGATAATCACCATTACAATTGGAACTACTGGCACATTTGGACTAATAAGTTTTAGACCCTCTATGGCTGAGGTAACTGAAATGGGCGGTGTAATGATCCCATCAGCAAGAAGAGTACTACCCCCGATAATAGCAGGGATTACCAACCACTTCTTATATCGACGTACCAAAGCATAAAGAGATAATATGCCCCCCTCTCCCCTATTATCAGCACGTAAAGTTAGAAAAACGTACTTTAAGGTAGTTTGTAGTGTCAGTGTCCAAAATACTGCAGAAATGCCTCCTAAGATTAAGTCTGTGTGTATGGGTGTACTTCCCATTATCGCCTTCATTACATATAGCGGGGATGTTCCAATATCCCCGAAAACGATACCTAAAGAAATGAGTACACCAGCAGCCGATAGCTTGTTTAATGGCCCTTTTGATTGCATATAACTAACCCCGAAACGGGAAATATTTCGGTGCAAATGTATGTATGCAATTAGGCAAAGTGTACTATTATGGTTAAACTACCAATCCTCTTGTTCTGGATTAATTTCTAAAATTATTTCAGAAGTGTCAATAGGGACAATCTTAATCCTAGATGAAGCTGGACCTGTTAGGTTAATATCTCCCCAAAAATTGCTGTACTCATCATCTGTTATCATACGCAGGCGATACATATGATAGGCAGTTCTATGTTCTAGTCGTTCTGCCATAGTATTCAATGTACCCTGATTATTAAAGAAATACATAAATTTCTTAGGAGATCTGATAATGTGTGCTAGAAATATTGACTCGCTTAGTTTTAGGTCTGCAGGCGATTTGTTAAAATAATATGCAGCAGCTTCTTTAATTCCATATTTCTCTGGACCCCACTCTATGAGATTCATATAAACTTCCAGCATTTTATTTTTAGAAACTATATCAAGATTTTCAATCAACCAAGTAATTAACATCTCTTCTATTTTCCTATCTATAGTTTTCTTATGGGTAAGAAATACATTTTTCACCAATTGTTGCGTTATTGTACTGCCTGATTTCTTGAAAGCCCCTTTTTTCAGATTCTCTAAAAATGCTCGAGCAAAGGATGCTTCTTCAAATCCATTATGCGAATAGAAATGCGGATCTTCCATACTCATTATAGCCTTAGGTAGATACTTAGATATGTTACCTAAACTTACGTATCCAGTACTTGCTGGCCCTATTTGTAGCGTTCGATTGCTATTAAATGGCTGATAGGTAAACGTAGAATTCATTTTAGATAAATCAGCTAAGCCATATTGATTAATTTTCAGGCTATTACCATCTAAGTCAGACTTTATTACTATGCTATCTTTTTTTGTAATGTCTAGGAAAAAATCCAGTTTATAACTAAATGTCCCTTCTATTTTTAAACCTCTAGTTTGATCAAATGTACCTATTGGCATTGCATCGATTACATCTTGTGCGTTTACAGTTGGCAGCGTTACGTTAAATCCTACTTCTTTAGGATTAGAATACTTTAATTCTGATTTCAATTCAGCACTTAGTTTACCCAGTATTACTCGGCTTGGGTCTTTAAGTATGATTTTCTGTGAATCAATATCCATATTAAAGCTAATGCCACCGTGAGTTACTATTATGGAGTCAGGAGACAATCTAGCGTCGTGCACATAAAAGCTGTCAGCAATTACACCTGCCCTAATATTTATTGATTTGTCTGTACTAGTTATAGACTCTAACTTAAGGTTTACCTGTTTAAACCCACATAGTGTATTTTCTAATCTTGATATATTTCCTGGGTTCAGGTTTTGCAATTTATCTGTAGATATATTTACGTCTGCCTCCTTAGTACTGTGGTTGAAAACTCCTTTTATCTTCCAATTTTGAACAAAATCGTTTCTGTTTATTAATATGGTTGAACTAATGTCATTTGAAACATAGTTTAGGTTTTGTAGAGTAACCAAATACTTATTTAAACTATCATTGTAGTTTATTTTAAACGAGTTAATTATGATATTATCAGGAATTGATTCAGAGGTCTTGATGGCAAACTTTGCTAAAGACTTTAACTTTCCAAATATTGATGTGTCTGATTTATTCTCTTCTAAGGGCTTTGATTTTGAAGATTTTACTTTTCTTAGTTCATTTGCATCTAAATAAGCTTTATTACATTCTAGTGAGTTGATTTTCACTTTACCACTAAACAGTGGCCAAAACATCACTGATACATTTAAGTTATTGGCTTGAAATAGGACTTTATTATGGCTAACTAATTTAACATTACCTAGATTAACAGAATTTAAACCAGATACATCTCTTTGTGATATAGATAAATTAATAGCATATTCATTCTTTAATTTTGCAGAAGCTTTACCAATTGCCCAGTCCAATATGGGTTTTCTAAATAAATAAACTGCAATGCAAGCACATATAACTAGGACAACTAAAGAAAGAAAAACCCTAAAAAACCTTCTGACTACCTTACTACTCAAAATTCGCCCAATTTATAATATTACAAAAATGCCAAACATTAATCAAAGACTACCCATTAAAATAAAATATTATAATCTTTATCCTGTTTTTTTCATTTTAAGTTTCGTAATGCTTACCAATTTAGCTATTGCCCAATCAAGTAAATGGAATTCATTTTCTATAATGGCGGGTGACACAATAAATAAATATGATAAAGAATTAAAACGCCAAGGGGTATGGATAACGTATTTTCCTAATACTAAACTAATAGAAAGTTATGAAAACTATAAGGATAATATGAAGTTAGGGTTATGCGACTACTACCATAAAAACCCCTATAAACTTAGTTCTCAAATACACTATAGAAATGACACGATAGTAGGTAGAATGTTTCAATATGATAAAAAAGGAAACCTATACTATGAGTATATGTACAATGAAAGAGGCAAGCTAGACTTTGGCATTAGATCATATTATGCATCAGGTTATCTGAAGCAAGAACAAGTAGTTGACCCCTACAATGGCAGAACTGTAGATATTAATTACTCTGAAAATGATAGAAAATACTCAGACAGTATGGGTTTGTTATTAGAATATAAATTGAGTCAAAACATTAGGGAAACTTTCGACAGAAACGATACGCTGATGTACAACGAACTGAATGTAAACTCAAATAAATACGAAAAAATATTTATTAATCTTACCTACATTAGACCAAAGTTTGTAAGTCAATTTTTAGCTTGGGCTAGAACAAAAGATGGTATTGAATTCCCATTTGATGTTGTATTTTTTAAAGTTGATAATATTAATGGCCAAATATTGTCTTGGAACTATAAAGGCAAGAGTTCAAAAGATTTAGAGGCTAATATGTTGAAATTCATTACTTATTTCAAGCTTTTAAATAATATTGAGGTGAATTTTGCCAAATGGTTTAACGAAGTGAAGTTGAAAACTTCCCTTTTAATTTCAGATCAATGTACCCAATTGCCAGAAATGGAAGCAGTGAAGCCGAATCAACCAATTAATATTTATTTATTTAATCCAGGTATGAGGGAGTGTGACATTTCAGCTTATTTAACTCTCGCTTATGGTAGTAATGGGGTAATTATTAACGAAAAGAATAAGATAATCACCATACCAACTGGACTACGAGAAAATACAGCCGTTATGGTTGGAAAAATTGAATATCTGTATAAAGCTGGGCAATTTAAAGCAATACATACTGAATAGTATTCCCGTTACCAACTTCAGCTATTTTTTGTTTGCCTTGTACAAGCTCATTTACGTTAACCATATCTTTATTTTTAATAGTAAGAATCTGAAGACCTTTTATAACTTCTATATTGAATGTCTCACTTAACTTAGCTATAAAATCAACCACTGATTGTCCACGGTCATCTACACATACACTAAAACTAATTGCAGTATTGGCCATTAAATTCACATTTATACCATAACTAACTACCCATCCAAATATTTCAGCAATATGATTTTCAGCAATGAAACTAAAATCAGTTGTTTGTATTTGCAGCATAACTTGATTTTCCTTGTGAATAATTAATGGAATATGTTCCAATTGGTCTGGAGTATTGGTAACATAACTACCTACCTGATCTGGATGTACAAATGAACGTACATTTAGCATAATATTCTTATTTTGAAGGGGCTTTATAGTTTTGGGATGCAATACTGTAGCACCATAATAGGTCATTTCGACTGCCGTTTGGTATGATAGGTTTGGCAATAGTTCTGCTGCAGAATATTTCCTAGGATCTGCATTCATTATCCCGGGTACATCTTTCCAAATAATGACTTCCTCAGCCTCTAGGCTATAGGCAAATATAGCTGCAGTATAATCACTACCCTCTCTCCCTAAAGTTGTAGTATGATTACTAATAGTATGTCCTATAAAGCCTTGAACTATGACTGAGTGCGTGCTAAGTAATACTGGAATGTATTCACCTATTAATGTTTTAGTTGTTTCCCACTCTACCCTTGCTTGGCGATACATTTCATCGGTTATCACAAAGTTTCTTGCATCTACCCACTTATATTTCATATTTAAGTGAATCAAGTATTGTGCAACTATTTTAGTGCTTAATATTTCGCCAGTGCTTATCACTTGGTCATATATATAATCATAGTTCCTAACTAGCGGCTTTTGAAGGAATAATTTCAACTCAAATATTTTATCCCTTATTTCATCGGCTACTTTATTTTCCGAGTTGTCGAATAATTCCGTTACAATGCCTAAGTGGTGATTCTCTATTTCAGATAACAATGATATAAAATCCTCTCCTTGCCAAAATGCATTTACAACCTGCTCTAATGCATTGGTCGTTTTGCCCATAGCTGATAGTACGACAACTATTTTTTCATTCTTGTAATTATTTAAGATTTTTGCTACATTTTTAACAGCATTTGCATCTTTTACACTTGCCCCACCAAACTTAAATACCCTCATTTATTTCCTCGTAGTTAAATCTCATTTTACAATTTATCCATTCCGAATCTAGTTCAGCCTTCCATTTATTATAAAATTGAATTGCTGGCTGATTCCAATCTAAAACCTGCCAAGATAACCTATGACAATAATTAATTTTAGCAATGTCTATTAAATTTTCTAAAAGCGCTGATCCAATTCCTTTATTTCTGTACTGTTTTGAAATGATTAAATCTTCTAGATATACACACTTACCTTTCCAAGTGCTGTAACTGTAGTAGTACAACGCCATTCCCACAATCGTACCATAACTAGTAGCTACAGTACATTGAAAGCGCTCATTAATAAAGTCATTGGTTAATTGATCTACGCTACAGCTATGCTCTTCTTCTGCCTTTTCATAGATAGCTAATTCACGTATCAATTTCCAAATGGCAGGCATATCATCATTGAATGCTTTTCTAATTTCAACCTCGTCCTTCATTATTAAAAATCAATAATCAAATATTTTATTAGATATTTGGGACGGCAAAAATAGCATTTGTATATATTGTATGAAAAGTGAAGTTAAAACCCTAAACCAATTTATATTTGAGAGACAACACGATTTCAAATATGCTAGTGGCGATTTAAGCAGATTGCTTAGCGACATTGGTACCGCATCTAAAATCATAAATAGGGAGGTTAATAAGGCTGGACTCGTAAATATATTGGGTATGGCTGGTATGGAAAATGTACAGGGTGAAGAGGTTACTAAACTAGACGTATATGCTAATGATCAATTAATTGCAGCTTTAAGATCTGGAGGAGAATGTTGCCTTATTGCAAGTGAAGAAAATGATGACGTAATTCCCATCAATTATGAGAATGGCCACCACGGTAAATACGTAGTAATGTTTGACCCACTTGATGGATCTTCAAACATAGACGTAAATGCATCTATAGGTACCATATTCGCCATATACCGGAGAGTAACACCAACTACCGGTGAAGCTATATTGGAAGATTGCTTACAAAAGGGTGATGAACAAGTTGCAGCTGGGTATGTAATTTATGGCAGCTCAACGATTTTGGTCTATACAACAGGTAACGGAGTTAATGGATTTACTCTAGACCCAAGTATCGGAGAATTTTGCCTGTCTCACCCAGACATCAAGACTCCAAAAGACAGCAACATATATTCCCTAAATGAAGGAAATACGGCACAATTTCCAGAAGGAATTAAACAGTATTTAGCTTATTGTAAAGAGGAAGTAAAAGAAGAGAATCGCCCATATACTAGCAGGTACATAGGTAGTTTCGTTGCCGATTTTCACAGGAACCTATTGAAGGGTGGTATATTCATTTATCCCCCAACTGCAAAAGCACCTAAGGGCAAACTAAGGTTGATGTATGAAATAAACCCACTAAGTTTCGTTATAGAACAAGCTGGTGGTAGAGCAACAGACGGAAAAAACAGAGTCTTGGCACAAACACCAACTGAATTACACCAAAGGATGCCACTAATAATAGGTAGTGAAAATATGGTGCTAAAGGTTGAGGAGTTTTTAGAAAAATATAGCTAGGCCTCATTTCATATATTTTCTGCTAAGTTCTACATAGGCTTCAGCATTTTTTCTTATTCTCTCTATCATTTCGGGGCTGGTCTGCTTTACTACTTTAGCAGGGCTGCCCATTACTATGCTGTAATCAGGTATTTGCATACCCTCAGTTATTAAACTGTGTGCACCTATCACACACCACTCCCCTACCATTGCTCCATTCATTACGGTTGCCCGCATACCAACTAGTGTGTTTGAGCCTATAGTTGCACCGTGAATTATGGCTGAATGCCCTATAATACAATTATTTCCAATCTTGACAGGCATACCTGGATCAACGTGAATCATTGTAAAATCTTGAATATTGGTTCCATCTCCGATAATTACCTGATCGTTATCAGCCCTAATCACAGCTTGATACCAAACACTTGAGTTTTCTCCAATTATAATGTCACCTAACAATACAGCAGTATTAGCTATAAATACGCTTTTATGTTTTATTACTTTTGCAGTCAATTCTTGCTGATAGTTCATTTTCTATGTCTAAAAAATTATTTACCAATATTAAGGGTATTGTTCAATACCAAGATACTAATTCTCCAGTGTTTAAGCGAGGGGCAGCAATGGACGATTTAAATATATTGGAAAATGCTTGGATGCTGGTAGACCAAACAATTGAGAAAATTGGAGTAGGTAGAGCCCCTCAAATAGAGCCAGATAATGAAATCGACTGTTACGGACAATATATATTACCAGGTTTTATTGATAGTCATACCCATTTAGTTTTTGCCAATACTAGGCAGAAGGAATTTGAAATGAGAATAGCCGGTGCCAGCTATCAAGAAATAGCAGAGGCGGGGGGCGGTATTTTAAACAGTGCGGAGCAAATGGAGGATATTTCAGAAGATGAACTGTTTGAAGAAAGTGTATTTAGACTTGAAGAAATAATTGCAAAAGGAACCTTAGCCGTCGAAATAAAAAGTGGTTATGGCTTAACAGCAGACTCCGAATTGAAGATGTTGCGGGTTATAAAGAGGCTAAAACAAGTAAGTCCTATCAACATAAAGGCCACTTTCTTAGGTGCACATACCTTTCCAAGTCAATATAAGAATGACCATAAGGCATATCTAAAAATAATAGAGGAAGAAATGTTGCCAGAAATTCAATTGCATAAATTGGCAGACTATATGGACGTGTTTTGTGAAACTGGATATTACTCACTTGCGGAAACACAATGGTTAATAAATTTGGCAAATAAATATAATATCCCAATACGACTTCACGCAAATCAATTGGCAAATAGTGGCGGAGTGCAACTTGGAGTTAAAAATAATGTAGTAAGTGTTGACCATTTAGAGGAAATAGCAGAAGCAGAAATATTAGCCCTTTTAAATTCTAACGTTATTCCTACTTTGTTGCCTAGTGCTGCATTCTTTTTAGGGTCAAAGTATGCACCTGCACGAGCTATGATAGATGCTGGTCTTGGTGTTGTATTGGCAACAGATTTCAACCCTGGTTCTTCACCGGGTAGCAGTATGAGTTTTGTGGCATCATTGGCTTGTCTAAGTATGAAAATGACAGTAAACGAAGCCATAAATGCAATGACTATTAATGCTGCTTTTGCACTAGGTCTCCAACAAAGTCACGGACTAATTACAACTGGCAGAGATGCTAGTTTCATCATCACTGAGCCTATTGATGATATTGCCTGTATTCCTTACTACTTTTCTAGAGATTGCATCAGCGAAGTCTATATTAAAGGCAGAAGCTTTAACGGAATAAATATATAACCATCATATAATGTTAAATCAATTAATAGAATGTGTTCCTAACTTTAGCGAAGGACGTAATGAAGATACTATAAATGCGATAGCAAATGCAGTAAAATCTGTAGCAGGAGTGAAACTGCTGAATGTTGACCCAGGCAAAACGACTAATAGAACAGTTTTTACCATAGTTGGCCAGCCAGAGCAGGTTATAGATGCAGCCTTTCAAGCTATAAAAGTTGCATCAGAATTGATTGATATGCAGGCACATAGCGGCGAACACCCTAGAATGGGTGCTACAGATGTTTGCCCACTAATTCCAATAGCCAATATAAGTATGGCAGAAACCGTACAATACGCTGAGAAACTAGCTGAAAGGGTTGGTAGAGAATTAAACATTCCAATTTACTTATATGAAGAGGCAGCAAAATCTGAACAAAGAAGAAATTTAGCCATAATTAGAGAGGGTGAGTATGAAGGCTTCGGTAGGAAAATTCAATTAGCAGAGTGGAAACCAGACTATGGCCCAAGTGTGCTGAACCTGAGAAGTGGCGCTACTGTGATAGGTGCTAGAGATTTCTTAGTAGCCTATAACGTAAATCTAAATACAAGAAGTACTAGAATTGCAAATGCGATTGCTTTTGACGTAAGAGAACAAGGGCGTGTAAAAAGAATAGGTCACCCAATAACCGGAGAAATAGAGACAGATGCAAATGGAGAAGCTGTAAGAACACCAGGTACGCTAAAGGCTGTGAAAGCTATAGGTTGGTACATAGAAGAATATGGACAGGCGCAAATAAGTATGAATTTGACCAACATCAACATTACTAAGGTACATACTGCTTTTGACGAAGTAAGCGATAAAGCAACAGCTAAAGGTGTGCGTGTAACTGGAAGTGAAATAGTGGGAATGGTACCCAAAAAAGTATTGACAGATGCTGGTATACACTATTTGAAGAAACAAAATAGGAGCCTTGGAGTATCTGAAAAGGAGTTAATTGAAATTGCCATTTTGACTTTAGGTCTAAATGACATTTCTTCATTTAATCCTCAAGAACGCATTATTGAATTTATGTTAGCTGCAGATAGTGAAACGCCACTAGTTAATATGAAACTAAATAGTTTTGCTTCGCTTACTGCAAGTGAATCACCTGCACCTGGCGGTGGCTCTATAGCTGCCTATGTTGGAAGTTTAGGTGCCGCATTGGGTTGTATGGTTAGTAACCTATCTGCAAATAAAAGAGGATGGGAAAATCAATTGGAGTACTTTTCAGAATTTGGACTTAAGGCACAAAATATTATGAATCAATTACTTGCCTTAGTTGATGAAGACACTAAGGCTTTTAATGCAGTAATGGATTCATTTGGCTTGCCAAAAACTAACGAAGAAGAAACTGCAGTTAGAAAATCTGAAATAGATAAAGCAAATTTATATGCAGCAAAAGTACCATTGCAGGTTATGCAAGCTTCTGCTAATGCTTGGCCAATGCTATATGCAATGGTTGAGCGAGGTAACCCTAATTCTGTAACAGATGCTGGTGTAGGTGCACTGTGCATTAGGACTGCAATACACGGAGCCTACCTAAATCTAAAAGTAAATGTGAGTAGCCTGCACGGTGAAGAAAAAGATGCCTTAGTAGCTACTGCTGAAATCATTATAAATAATGCCATTCAATCAGAACAGGAAATACTAACTATTGTTAATCAAAAAATATCTTGATAAATTAGTTACGTATGCAAATAGCTTGGGCACCTATCTATGTTCATCCTTTGCCAGATGGGCATAGGTTCCCAATGTTGAAATATGAATTGCTGCCCAAGCAATTGCTACACGAGGGTATTGTATCTGAAAGTCAAATATTTGCACCTATGGATATGGATATTTCAATTATTCGAACTATTCATACAGAAGAATATATAGCAAGTTTAAAGAATGGTAGCATTACAAAAAACGCAATGCGCAAAATTGGTTTCCCATATAGCTATTCAGTTTACATTAGAGAATTATGTATTACGTATGGCAGTATTCAGGCAGCATTATTAGCAATCAAGTATGGCATAGCATTTAATATAGCGGGGGGTACACATCACGCCTATGCAGCAAGTGGAGAAGGTTTTTGCATATTTAATGACATAGCCGTCACATCAAAATACTTATTAGATAATAGATTAGCTAATAGCATATTGGTTATAGATTTGGATGTACACCAAGGAAATGGTACAGCCAAAATATTCGAAAATGAAAATCGTGTATTTACTTTTTCAATGCACGGTCAAAATAACTATCCAAGCCCTAAAGAAAAAAGTGATTTAGATATTGGTCTAGCAGATGGTACTACTGATGAAATTTATTTACAAGAACTTAAGAGTTCTTTAACATTTTTTAAATCGAAGCCAAATCCGGATTTCTTAATATTTCAGACAGGGGTTGACATATTAGCAACGGATAAGCTTGGCAAACTATCTATAAGTATGGATGGATTAAAACAGAGAAATGAGATGGTTTTGAACTATGCCTATTTACTTAAAATACCGATTTTATGTGTAATGGGTGGAGGCTATAGCGAAGAAATCAGTGTAATTTTAAATGCACACGCCCAATTATTTAGGACAGCTAGTAATCTATATGATTGATGGGGAGGGTTTAAAAAGTAGGAGGGGCTTGGGTCCCCTCCATTAAAGTAGAGGGGCAAAAATCCAGAAAAACCCCATCTACAATTTTATTAAAGTCAACCTTTAATTCTAATTGAATTGCAAATATACTATTTACTTTTTT
>JAWXCF010000035.1:0-20006 GCA_034440515.1 Bacteroidota bacterium | reverse complement strand
GATTAATACAATTGGTAATTCCCCTTGGAATTCAAAGTATTATTAGTCTAGTAGTTGGCGTTGCTATATCTACTTCTTTAGTCCTACTTATCGCATTTGTAATAATTGCTGTTATGATAAATGGATTTGTTCAAGTAAATCAAATGAAATTCATTGAACGGATTGAGCAAAAAATCTTTGTGCGATATGCTGTATTATATGCAAGTAAATTGCCCAATATTGACATAAGAAAAACCAAGAAGTATTTTTTACCTGAAACGGTAAATAGATTTTTTGATACTATTTCTTTGCAAAAGGGTATAGCAAAATTATTGCTAGATGTACCAGTTGCAACAATTCAAATTGTTTTTGGGCTAGTTCTATTATCATTTTACAACCCTGTATTTATAGGTTTTGGACTTGTATTATGCATAGTTCTTTATTTCATTATTAGAATTACAGGTAAGCGTGGTTTAACGACCAGTTTAGCAGAAAGTGATTATAAATATAAGGTAGCCTTTTGGCTAGAGGATATAGCTAGAAATGTAGTTCCATTTAAGTTTCGAGTAGATAAGAATTTTCACCTAAAAGTAGCAGATGAAAAAGTTAGTGGGTATGTGCACTATAGAACTGAACATTTTAAAGTTTTAATAATTCAATACTGGTCGCTTATAGTATTTAAGGTAATTCTTACAGCAGCAATGCTAATAATAGGAGCAAGTCTTTTAATAAGTCAATCCATAAATATTGGTCAATTTATAGCTACTGAGATTGTTATCATTATGGTAATTAACTCTGTAGAAAAACTTATAGCCAACCTAGATAAGGTTTATGATGTAATTACCAGTTTAGAAAAACTAGATAAATTAATAGAATTACCTAGCGAACCCAAAGGAGAGCAAATAATGTCTGAAAATGATATACTACACATTAAACTTAGTAGCAAAATAAATACTCCCTTAGTTAATGAAGAGCGAGAATTAAGAGTAGAAATGAAAGCGGGGGACAGAATTTTAGTACACGGTGATGATTATCCTGCATTAATGCGATTTATGCAAAATGTAAGTACTGCTGCAATATCCTCTGACGAGTTTGCCTATGTAATTAACAATATCGCTGTAGAGCAATACTACTTGCCTACATTGAGAAGCCATATTGGCGAATTGCTAAGAAGTAGCAAACTATTTGAAGGAACTTTGTTAGAAAACATAACAATGTTTCATCACAATTACGATAAGAATTTATTCAATAGACTAATCCTGATACTCAATTTAGACACTCTTATAGAAGAAAGTGATGATGGACTGTTGTTGCATATAAACCCTTCTGGTGATAATTTACCTTATAATTTCATTAGAAAGATATTAATAATGAGGGCTTTACTTAACAAACCAAAGCTAATAGTACTGGATGATCCTTATTTTGGAATTGAGAGAGAGGTGATAGTTAATCTAAATGAATACTTTGAAACTGAATGTAAAGATTCGATTATCATACTTAGAAGCGACAACGCATTTGCCCTAAAACAAGCAAAAAGAAAATTAGAAATATCTAAATTAGGAATTAAAGAAACATTCCATAACTAAAATGCAAATACCTGAACAACTTAAGTCGAAGTCTGAGAGCGAGCAGAATGTAATAAAACACAGCAGTGCTTTTTATAAAATATATGGTACAGACCGTCGTGATACTACTAGATATTGGATTATAGGTACTTTTATACTCTTTTTAATTATACTTTTCCTGCCTTGGACCCAAAATATTACGGGCAGGGGTATAGTTACTACTCGTAGGCAAGAACATAGGCCGCAAGAAATGAATGCTATTATACCTGGTAAAATAGTAAAATGGTATGTGAAGGAAGGTGACAGAGTATTAAAAGGGGATACTATAGTGCAACTGGCTGAGGTAAAAGACAATTACCTTGACCCAAAACTAATAGAGCGAACCAAAGAACAAATAGTAGCAAAAAACAGCGGGCTAGAGTCCTATAGAAATAAAGTGGCAAGTACTGAAAACCAAATAGAGACTTTGGAAGATATACAGACACTAAAAATGAGGCAACTTGATAATAAAATATATCAAGGTAGATTGAAAATAATAGGTGACAGTGCAGACTACGTTTCTTCTGTAAATGATTATAACATTGCTAAGGAACAATATCGCCGACAGATAATTATGAAAGACAGTGGCTTAGTTAGCCAAGTGGACTTAGAGAAGCGTAATCAATATATGCAATCTACTCTAGCTAAAAAGACCTCTACTCAAAGCAAATGGATTAACTCTAAATCAGAGTTGCTAAATGCCAAAATTGAATTAAGACAAGTAGAACAAGAATATGATGAGAAAATATTTAAACTGATGGGTGAAAAGGCAGCTGCTGAAAGCGAAATTGCAAACAGCCAAGGTGAAATATCAAAATTGACTAACCAATATAGCAATTACCAAATCAGGGCAGGTCAATACTATTTATTAGCTCCACAGAATGGACAAGTTATTGATGCCATAAAGGCAGGGATAAATGAAATGGTAAAGGAAGGTGATAAAATAGTTGCCATAGTGCCAGATAAAGTGCAGCACGCTGTAGAAATGTTTATAAAGCCAGTGGATATGCCCCTGCTACATTTAGGCAATAGCGTCAGATTTATATTCGATGGATTCCCAGCTATAATTTTTAGTGGGTGGCCAGAGGCTTCTATCGGAACATTTGGTGGACAAGTTGTGGCTATAGAAAGTGCCGTTAGCGATAATGGAAAATTTAGAGTGCTAATAGCAGAAACCTCCAATGATAAGCCTTGGCCTATGGAGCTGAAGATAGGAACTGCGGCATCAGGTATCGCACTATTGAAAGATGTTCCCATTTGGTATGAATTATGGAGAAACATTAATGGTTTTCCACCAGAATATTACTTATCAGGAAATCAAAAAAATGATAAAAAAACAAAGAAATAAACTCCTTTTGTTGCTCATTTTTCTGATTTCTAGTATTCAGACACTATCTGCACAAGATGATAATTTATGGACCAAGGACAAGGTAATAGAACGGGTGCGAAAGTATCACCCTATTATCAGTTCTGGCAGAGCATTTTATATGGAGGGCAGGGCAAATGTAATGCGTGTAAGAGGTTTGTATGATCCAACACTAGACATAGATGCAAACCAAAAGACTTTTAATGGTTCAAACTATTACAATTATTTAAACCCAGAGCTAAATATTCCTATATTCTATGGAATAGAGGCTAAGGCAGGAATAGAGGAAAACTACGGAACCCGAATGGAGACAGAGCTGACACCGGGCAAGAGTAGTTATGCTGGCATTAAGGTTACGGCCAATGGATTATGGTATGATAGAAGGACCGGAAGCATAAGGCAGGCCAATAGATTTGCAGATATGAATTTTGCCGATTGGCAATTGACTATTAACAATGTAATGTACCAGGCTGAATTAGATTATTGGGACTGGGCTTATCAAAGTGAATTCTACAATATAATATTACAGACAGTTAATAATAGCATTGAAAGGTTTGAGTTTACTAAGGGCACCTATTTACAGGGGAATAAGCCTGCAATAGATACAATTGAGGCTCTAGGACAAATACTTGCTTTACAAGCACAACTTAATGCTGCTCAAGCAAAAGTTTTGAACTCAGGACTAGAACTTTCTAACCACTTGTGGAATGAAGATGGTACTCCATACAAATGGACAGGTAAAGAATTGCCTGATACGGCTAGCTTCAGAAACATATACAGTTTACCCATTCCAAATTTTACGGGTCTGGTAGATTCAGTATCTAATCACCCGAAACTACTTAATTATCAAGCAAAGATTGAAGCCCTTAATATAGACAGGCGACTAAAGCAACAATACCTAGCTCCTAAATTAAGCCTAAGCTATAATGTACTAAGCAAGGGATACGAAGCCCCTGGTAGTTTAAGCCCAGCGTACTTAAGTAACAACAATAAGTTTGGTATTAACTTTAACTTTCCCATATTGCTAAGAGAGGGTAGAGGTGCGTATGCAGCTGCTGGCTTTAAGTACCAACAGTCTATGTTAGATAGGGACTACGTATTACGTGACCTGAATAATAAGGTCTTGATATATACTAATGATGTTAGTTACAATAGGGTACAATTGTCACTATTTTCCCAAGCTTATAGTACCTATCAAAAACTATATACCGCAGAGAACTTTAGGTTTGTTGGGGGTGAAAGTTCTGTATTCCTAGTGAATAGTAGAGAGACGAAAGCGCTAGAAGGTGCACAAAAACTGCAAGAGCTAAGATTCAAATATATTAAGTCTTGGTTAGACCTGCACAAGGCCGCTGGGGTACTACGTTAATATGCAACAAGTTAAACTGATAGATGCTGGTCACATACCCTATATGAAAGCTTGGGAATGGCAGACATTATTGTTTAACGAGCTGATGGAGAAAAAGATAGCCCAACGAGATCTCCCTAAAGATCAACAGCTGGCGCCTGATCACTACCTTATATTATGTACACACCCACCTGTATATACTTTAGGTAAAAGCGGGAAAATGGAAAATTTATTGCTAAGTCCCGATGAGCTAGATGCAAAAGATATAGAGTTTTATAGAAATAACAGAGGAGGAGATATAACCTACCACGGACCTGGGCAAATAGTAGGATATCCCATTTTAGACTTAGATTGGTTTTTTACAGACATACATAAATATATGCGACTGCTTGAGGACATCCATATTCGCATTTGTGCAGATTATGGCATTGTTGCAGGCAGATATCCCAAATTCACGGGGACTTGGATAGACGTCGACAACGATAAGGCGAGGAAAATATGCGCCCAGGGGGTAAAGTGTAGCAGATGGATAACTATGCACGGTTGGGCATTTAATGTAAATACAGATTTAAGTTACTTTAATCACATTATTCCCTGTGGTATAGATGATAAAGCAGTTACTTCTTTACAAAAGGAAGCTGGGTATTTGTTTGACTTTGAAGAAGTTAAGGAAAAATCAATCCATTATTTCGCTGAAATATTCGAGTGTGAGATAGTTAGGTAATTACAGTTTGTCCTTTACATTTTTGAGTATACGCCACTGACAATTCGCCTATAAATAAACAAAACATATATTTTGCATATTATTTGTAGGTAATCATTTTATTATATCGAGATCTAAATACAATTTGAATACTAATGAAAACTAATTTTTCAATATCTAAGTGGGCAATTCGCCTATTAGTTTTGGGCACAATTCCATTAATGTTAAGCTCTTGTGGGTACAATGGATTGGTAGAGAAACGTGAAGTTGTTGATAAGCAATGGGCTCAGGTGGAAAACGTATATCAATCAAGACTTGACCTAATACCTAATCTGGTACGAACTGTAGAGCGTGCTGCAAACTTTGAAAAATCAACATTTGTTGATGTAACTAAGGCAAGAGCTGGTATAGACCCAGCATTAGCAAGCGCTAAAAGCCAAATACAAAGTACAGATGCCGCTAACCTTGATGAAGATAAAATTGCACAGTTCCAAAAATCGCAGGAGAATGCAGCTAGTGCAGCAGGTAGATACATTAATGTGGTGTTTGAACGTTACCCAGATTTGAAAGCAACTGCTAACTATTCCCAATTGCAGGAAGACCTAAAAGGCTCCGAAACCAGAATACGCGTTGAAAGAAACAAGTTTAATACCGTAGTTGGTGAATATAACACAGCAATTAAGCGATTTCCTGCTAATCTAACGGCTGGTATGTTTGGATTTAAGTCTAAGGGATACTTCAAAATGCAAGAAGGTGCAGATAAAGCACCAGATGTGAGCGAGTACTACAACGATGCTAAATAAGTTGCAATGACCAAACTGTCAGAAGATTTATTTTCCCCAGCAGGTAAACTAGCTATAGAAGAAGCAATAAAAGTAGCTGAGCAAAGTACTAGTGCTGAAATCAGGGTATTTATAGAGGAAACAACCCAAGGCCAAAACGAATTAATGCGTGCAGGTGAAATGTTTCACACACTGAAAATGGATGCAACCGAGGCACAAAGTGGTGTACTAATCTATTTGGCAGTATTAGACAGGAAATTTGCCATCATTGGTGATAAAGGAATACACGAAAAGGTAGGTGGCGAATATTGGAATAGCGTTCGAGATGCAATGCAAACCCAATTTAGGCTAACCCACTTTACTCAAGGAGTGATAGACGCAATACATAAGTGTGCTGAAGTAATGGTGAGCCACTACCCAAGAGGAGAAAATGATGAAAATGAGCTTTCGGACGAGGTAATATATGGATAGAGCAATAAAAGTCCTGTGCAGTTTTATATTGCTATGCTTAGTATTGAGCGTACAGGCCAAAAACGTCCCTGATAAGCCTAATCCACCTAAACTGGTGAACGATTTTGCTGGTATGTTGACTGAACCTGAGCGAATTCAATTAGAGCAAAAACTGCTTAATTTTAGTAATAAGACGGGTAATCAAATTGCTATAGTTACAGAGAAAAGCCTAAATGATGAGGCTGAAATAGTTGACTATGCCAACGAATTATCAATAAAATGGCAAATTGGGCAAAAAGATAGAAGAAATGGAGTACTCATTTATGTAGCCATTGATGATAAGCAAACAGCTATTACAGTTGGTTATGGATTGGAGCCTGCAATAAGTGACGCACAATCCACCCAAATAAGGAAAGAAGTACTGGGTGCTTACCTAAAGCAAGGGCAAAACTTTGCAGCATTTGATGCTGCCAGTTCTGAACTTATGGCATTGGCTAGCAAAGAGTTCGCGGAGAATAATCAGGCTATTAAGCAAACTAATAATAAGAAGCCTAAGAACTCTTGGCTCATTTTAGTTATCATCATTATTATTGTAGTTATAGCCCGATTCAGTAAAAAAAATGGTGGTAAAGGTGGCAGAGGTGGGGGTATATTAGGACCTGGTGGAATGTTTTTACCAATGGGTGGTTTTGGTGGAGGTTTCGGTGGAAGAGGTTCTGGTGGTGGAGGTTTTGGTGGATTCGGTGGCGGTGACTTCGGTGGTGGCGGTAGTGGAGGTAGTTGGTAGTCAGGTATTTACTTCACCATTCAAATGAGGTCAAATTAAATTTTACATCTCGAAGGCGTGTAAATATTTGCCGTTTAGCTGTAGGTACTCAACCATATTCGCATAGAATGAATCATAGGATAGAGTAGCCGTATCTCCTATTATAATGAGTTGGCTTTTGGCTCGGGTCATTGCTACATTCATTCGGCGGTAATCTTTTAGAAAGCCTATTTCACCACGTGGATTGCTTCGCGCCATACTTATTATGATGATATCACGCTCTTGCCCTTGAAAAGAATCAATCGTATTTATGCTAAGTGTTAGATTGGGGCTATGTAATTCGCTGTTGGCATTTATATATGCCTTAAGTCTAAGCACTTGCTCACGATATGGACTTATTATTCCACAGCTTATTTTCACATCAGCATAGTTTACTTGGCTTACTATCTCTGCCAATACTTTTTCTACCAGCTTCATTTCACCAGTATTGTAAATGCTTTGACTATCTGGATCTATGTCCTCGTCTAGTCCAGCTCCTGCAGTGTCTATCAGTATAATTGGTTCAGATTGGGGAATGTTTAAAGTAGTTTCTGCTACAGACTCATCTGCCTGCAATTGATTGTCATAGAATACTTGATTGCTATAGCCCATTATGGCATTATGCATTCGATATTGTACGTTTAATAGGCTGACTCTTTCAGGCAGGTTTAGGCACTTTTCTATTAGTGTAACATTTAAACCTAGTTTGGCGGCGACTTGACTTTTTACGGTCGGTGGCAATTGATGGGGGTCACCAGCTAATATTACTTTATTGGACTTACTTATGGGAATCCAAGTTGCAGCCTCTAGCCCTTGTGCTGCTTCGTCTATTATGGCTACATCAAATGTTCTGTCTTGCAGATATTTACCTACAGCACCTACCAGAGTACATACTACCACTTTGGCTTGATTTATAAGGTCCTCTACCAAATAATCTTCCATAGTTCTGATGTCTGCCCTAATACGTTTAGACTCGTGCATCAATAGTTTGCGTTGTTCACGCTCTGATGCCCCAAAGTGACGCTTGTACTTATTAGCCAATCTCTTATACTCATCACTTTCTTTTCTCAATCGTTTTATGTCTTTCATTAGTGGGTGAATGTTCATCTTTCCATCTAATGTATGGCTTATCACTTCCTCGTCTATGCGACTTATATTACCCATTCGTATTACACTCATTCCCAAGTTACTTAACCGAATGGTCAGCAAGTCTGCAGCAGCATTACTGGGGCTACTTACCAGTATTCGTTTTACGTTTTCAGCCATAACCTGTATAGCATAGGTTAGGGTAGTGGTTTTACCTGTGCCTGGTGGGCCGTGTATTATGGCAACGTCTGTACTATTTACTATTAGGCTTACAGCGTCATTTTGTGATTGATTTAAATGACCAAGTTTGGGTATGGGGATAGTAATGTCAAATGGTTCAGGCTGCTTTAAACCAATTAATATATCCCTTATGTTAGCCAATTGGGTGTTTTCTTTAGCTTTGCTAATCCTCCCCAAGGCATCGTTCATTTCCTTATAACTTCGCTCATCGTGCAGTAGGTTTATACCCACTTGCCCTTCGCTTAGCCAATCGGGTAATTCGTCTTGATTTAATATTAACTTTAGATTATTGCCCTCTACATAGTGTATGGTTCCCTTAACTAATTCTGACTCCAGACCTTTTTGTCGGTTAAATAGCCCGGCAACCTTGCCAGACTGTAACTGGTGTTCGTGGTCTTGACCAGGTGCGCGGCTTACCACCACAAATGGGTACTCGCCAATGCTATAGCCTGTTTCTTTTATGATTAATGGATACCAAGTTATCCCTTTCTTTTTACGTTCTTCAAGGCTGGTATTTTGTTGATATTGTTCAAATAGTCTGACTTCTTCATCGCGTTCTATTTTAATTAATTCCTTCTGTTGCCTAAAGTAGTCGGCTATAAAATTTTCAGACATAATGACTCAATAACAAACTATACAATAAAATGGCTACGAACTACTTATTTTTTGCTTTTAATTAAAGCAATTGCCCAAGCCTCTTGCAATGGAATTTGATGATGCTTAGCGTGCGCCCACACATACATTTCATTCATACCGATTTCGTGGGTATCACCCATTTTAGCCTTGTATTTACACACATCATCATAAAATTTTGACTGAATCTTAAGCCTTGCTACTTGATCATTAGCATCTTGCAACTTATTCATCATATTAATGGCGAGTTTATCTAGTTCTGTATATTCTATTAGTTTTCCTTCTTTTCTTTTAGTAGCCCTACAAAGACTGTAAAGTATATCGTCATTACCTAATTCAAAGTGAATAAACAATAGTAACACGTGTGCAATCCGCTGAATGTCAACACGTTCATCAGTTTTTTTTATTGCTGTAATCCTATTTATCCAGTCCAAACAAGCTCTCCACTTTTGGTTTAAAAATAGACCAATGACAACATTGTATGAAAATGTGATGTACTTTGATTTAGATAATTTATTGGTAAAACTAGTAAGTTGAGACTGGTAGAGTTCAGCATTATCACATATTTTTTCCAGTTGATTGGTATTTAAATAGTATAATATCTCTAAGGTAGAATATCTATAAAAATTTTCATAAGTATTAGCGTTGGTTTCACTTAGAGCCTTGATTTCATTTAAATAAATGCCAAAATTCTCAAAATCTTCAACTTGATGTAAATAAGTAAGATAATTTCTAACAAAACGTATGTAAGGAAGGGGATAATACTTCTTGAATTTGGGATGCTCATCCCAAATTGATTTTATTTCAGAAAATTCTAATTTTATGTTAGGATTCTTTAAGTCTTTTAATTTAATCATAAGATTAAGAGCGAGATAACTGGTCTTGATTCTAAAAGAATCTGATGCCCCAAGCACATTACTGATTAAGATTAAGCTAAGTTCAAAATTGTTTTTTTCAATTGATAGTGAATTCCTAATAATTCTTGTATAATCTTTCGAATGACAAAAAATCTCTAACAATAAAGTATTTTTTTGGTGAAATTTATTCATTTCAGTGGTGAGATTGTCAATTTCAACCCAATTTAAAGTGTCAGAATGATATAGATAAATTTCAATGGCCTCTTTATTTAATTCTATTAAGGCATCATAACATTCAAATTCTAGTGCCAAAATTTTTGCCTTACCAATTAACTTTAAGCCCTGATCGAATAATTGCTTGTTTTTTAAAATGTGAATTTCCGCCAAATAATCATTTAGACTATTCTCTGGTGTGACATCAGAATGATATTGTCTTAAGCTTTTAAGTATATGTTCATAAAGGTATTTTTTCTCTGAAGCTAAGTGGTTTACGAATTTG
The DNA here is from genome assembly GCA_034440515.1 of Bacteroidota bacterium. Classification (GTDB taxonomy): domain Bacteria; phylum Bacteroidota; class Bacteroidia; order CAILMK01; family CAILMK01; genus JAWXCF01. The sequence goes on along the minus strand of JAWXCF010000035.1, from coordinate 9,654 downwards.
TGTTGTTTTAATTTGTGTTTAAGTTTTACCTCGTCATAAGTCATTTGCTCTAAAATGGCATCTAGTAAAACCAAATAATTAGTATTAGACCCTTCTTCTTTCTTTTGTTTACTGCCCTTTATATATCGTAGCTCACTGCCACTTAAGCTGTGTATTAATTGGTGTAAATCGCTAGAGGGTATCACAGTAGATTAATGAAGCTCAAATATCATTATAAAGTAATTAGAATTATGCTAAATTCTAATTTAGAAATCCCATAATGGGCATAAAGTTGGTAGCATTTGCGACTTTAAGTAGAACTAGGTTTGTACTATCAATTTTTAATACAATACTAAACGTAACAACAATGAGCGAAGAAAAACAAGGCATTTATCCGAACAATGAGTTCTTAAAAGAAGAATTTGAGATATTCCAAAAAGATGAATCTCAAATAGAATTAACTTCTTTCGAAAGTCAGAAAATGAAGATGATAGATACACCTCCATTCTATTATGAGCACCAACCTTTACAATATTCTTATCCTAGTATTAATTTTCAAAATAGAACATTTGAAATTACTGATGTTAACAATAACCATCATTCATATAATTTACAAGTAGAAGAATTATTTATAGGTAAAAATGGAAATAAGATATTAATAAAAAACACTGTAGACCACTTCTTACAAGACTTTATTTCAATTAAGCTAGATTCTCTGGTGCCACCAGTTTTTCAAATCAACGCTGATTATATCGTGGTCGGATCTGGCGAGATAGGAGAAAATATTAGGAATTATTTTGAAATTCCTTTGGGAGAAACTTTGGTAGGTGTGTTTGTAAATGGATATACCAATATGGTGCAGATTAGGGCTTCATCTGGAACAATTCGGAGTTAAAATACAATAAAGTAAAAAATTACATAGAAAGCACTTCTGAAATAGAAGAAAATAATAAACAAGCCCAAAATTAATTAAGCCCAGAATCGGATACTACGCTGACCACTTACTCCCAACTTTTATTGGCAGGTGAACTGCCTGCCAATAATTTTTTTACCATACTCATTACCAGTATAGTTAAAGGAAATAAAAAAATGGACAATTATATACATCTAGCAACTAAAACTATAAAGCAAGTAATGCTTTTAACCTGCATACTAGGCCTGTGTATGGGAATGGACTTTCGAGGTAACAGTAATAATACACAAGCTATGAACAAGTTACCAATAGGTTCCATAATACTGAGTAGGCAACAACAATTTGACCATCTACCTAGCAATTGGGTTCCTTGTCAAGGGCAATCTCTTAACCAATTAGACTACCAAGAACTGTATAATGCTATAGGTATAATATGGGGAGCTGGGCAACACATCAGTAAAACTTTTGAATTGCCGACTGCATTTAAATTGAACGAACTAAGTAAGTATAAAAAACAAGTTGAGTGGAGTTGCGATGAGCAAATGGCACTCATTTCTGAAATATCAGCTATAAACCAAGACGAATTCAATCCTAAATTAGAAACTCGATACATAATCAGAACCAAGTAAACCTTTCTCTAAACTTTTACCCATTTCAAATGAATAGGGTATCACAATTGTCGTGTCTAAATTAGGTTGACAGTCCCGATGCCATCTGTGTATCGGGATTTTTTATTAATCCATATTTTTAAAGTAAAGCGTATAGTCACGCCATTTCTCTACCAGTTGGGTCATATCCGTTGGCAAGGGTGCCTCAAAATACATATCCTTACCCGTATTGGGGTGAATAAAGCCTAAACTAAATGCGTGCAAAGCTTGACGTGGGCATACACTAAAGCAATTTTGTACGAACTGCTTGTATTTAGTAAATGCTGGTCCAGATTGTATTCTGTCCCCATCGTAACTGTTGTCATTAAATACTGGGTGCCCAATATGCTTCATATGAGCACGAATTTGATGGGTTCTACCTGTTTCTAAAACGCACTCTATCAAGCTGGCAAAGTGATAAGACTCCACAACCTTATAGTGAGTAATGGCGTGTTTACCTTGGCTACCATCAGGAAAGGCTTGAACTATGCGTCTGTCTTTTAAGCTTCGGTCAAGGTGGGCATTCACAGTACCAGACTCCTCTGTAAACGTACCCCATACTACAGCACGGTATGATCGCCTAATGCTGTGGTCAAAGAACTGTTTGGCTAGGTGACTCATAGCGTATTCTTCCTTTGCTATTACCAATAGTCCACTAGTGTCCTTGTCTATACGGTGTACCAGCCCAGGTCTGTTTTCGCCGTTTCTAGTTGGCAGTTGCTCAAAGTGATATACCAGCGCATTAACTAGGGTACCTGTATAGTTATTATAGCCTGGGTGCACCACCATATTGTATGGCTTATTTACTATTAGCAAATATTCATCTTCATATATTATTTCCAGTGGTATATTTTCCCCTTTTAGCTCAGTTTCCCTAGGTGGCTCTGGCAATAATATAGCAATTTTATCAAATGGTCTAACCTTATAATTGCTTTTTACAGGGAGGTCATTTACCCTTATTGCCCCAGAAGTGGCTGCATTTTGAATTCTATTTCTAGTTGCATTCTCTATTTTGCTGGTTAAGAACTTATCTACCCGCAATGGCCCCTGCCCCTTATCTACTGTAATGCTATAATGCTCGTACAGGTCATCTGTTTCTTCTAGTTCTATATTATTATCTACCTCTTGACTCATTGTCATAATTTTAGTGCAAAAATCTGATAATCTGAAGCAGTTATGGGTATTTATAGTAAATAATTTGTATTATAGATATAAACCCGTACTTTTAGGGTGCTGTTATGGGTAAGTCTGTCTTTTCAATTTTACATTTCCTGCTGAGAATTATGTTGCTTTTTGGGATACTTGTATTGCCATTTCAGCAGATATTTGCCCAAAATAGCCTGAAATACATAAAATTAAGCGCTGTAAAGCCTAATTCTCAAGTACAAACGGGAATTGGCATTTATAAAGTAAAATTGGGTGACAGCATTAATAACTCTACCAAAGATGATGATAGTCTAACCTATTACAACACATATAGCTACACAGTATATAGGGGTCAAACCTTAGAATATAACATTACTTGTGGCAAACAGTATGATGAGCAAATTAGTGCTTGGTGTGATTGGAATAATGACGGAATATTTGTGAGTTCAGAATTGGCATTAAGCCATACTTTAGTCCCTGCTGGTCAACTTGTTTCAGGAACATTAATTATACCTTGTTCGGCAACTTTGGGCAAACACAGACTTCGAATTGTTTCAGACTATGTATTTTCTAATGCACTCTTTGTAAATCAAAGTCCAGAATATGGTGAGGCTGAAGACTACGACTTAACCGTAAAAACAGACCAGATTGGAGCTATCAGCTTTATAAAGGACTCTTTAAACTATGTTGGTAGTGTGTCTTCATTCATTCCTGTAAATGCAAATACAGGAAGTATTCGCTATGAATGGGATTGGAATAATGACGGAATTATAGACAGTACAAGCAAAATAGGAAGATATGCCTATACCAGCATAGGCTGGAAAAAGATAACACTATATGCTAAAGTAACAACCTGTACCACAACTAACACGCTTAAGTTTACCGACAGCGTACTAGTTGGAAATGTACCAGCCACTCCAATTACAAAATTTATAGCTGATAAAAATAACATCACCACCAAAGATGTAGTTACCCTGACTGATATAAGTAGGTACAGACCAAACAGATGGGTATGGGAATTAAGCCCCAATATTCACAATGGTATAGCCACTTACAGTTTTATTGGTGGCACTTCATTTACGACATCTGCTGTAAAACTTACTTTTTTACAGCCTGGTAAATACACTATTACGCTATCTACTTTTAATGCTCGAGGTAAGGGTACAACGTTATTTGTAAAAGATTATATAGTTGTAGCTAAAGAATACAATTTGAATAATCAGCTGACTGATACATTGCGAACTAGTACAGGTGTAATGTCAGACCTAGGGGGTAAAGCCACCAATTATTCTAGTGCGTTGCCTAAAGCAACAAATACCTATAAAGTATTAATATCTCCCCCTTGTAGTAAAGGCATTTCACTTAAGTTTACTCAGTTTGAGTTGAATCCAAGTTTTGGTACTGGATTTAGTAATGATAACATAAAAATTTGGGACGGGGTAAATAGCAGGGGGCGAAGTCTTCACGACAGTTTAGGTTACCCAAATGGATTGACAGGATATAGCATACCGGACTCTGTGTATTCCTACAGTGGGAATATGTATCTTGAATTTACGGTAAATGATATTGGGACCGCAGCAGGCTTTATTGCCAACTGGTTGAGCAACAGTAAAACAGGAAGTATAGGATTATCCTCATTTAGTTTGGCAGATACCATTTGGTATGGTTATAAAGTTAATGCTGTGTTAACGACAAATGCTAAAGGATATGCCTATGAATGGGATGTGAATAATGACGATATAATTGATGCTACAGGTTCAACATCTGTATTTAGTGGAGATTTTGGCGGAAAACAGAGAGTTAGGTTGGTAGCTAAAGATTGTGGTGGAAACGATACGAGCTATAGAGACATATTTGTGAAATTACCCGTTGCCAAACCAAAAGTAAATTTTACAAGCTCTACTAGGTTTGCTTTTGTAGCTGATCAAATTAGCCTAAAGGATTTATCAACCAATGGAACAACGGAAAGGCAATGGCAAATAAGTCCAGAAAATTATAAAATTGTGAAAGGCAGCCTAATAGATTCAGTATTAGTTATATTTTTTACTGATACAGGTAGTTATACCATTTCCCTTACAGCAAGCAATATAATCGGGTCTGATAAACTGACCAATATAAAATATTTGAATATAAAGAAATCTTGTGTACCTAAGGTTTCTAATTATAATGCTGACCTGAGTTTCAATTCTATCAACATCACAAGGTTAGACAGTCAGTTATTACTGCAATCCTCACTTCAATTTTCGAATGATAGTCAGTATAAATACTTACAGATAAAGCCAATAGGGATGGAGTACGGGGGTAACTATTTCGTAAAACTGGTCAGAAGCAGTAATTTTAATAGCAGTAACATTTCATTATGGGCAGACTGGAGTGGTGATGGAGATTTTAGTGATGCAAATGAAAGTCTGCAAACCCTGAGTAATAGCACAGCATTGAGCAATATATTGAACTTTAAGGTACCAAATGTATTGACATATAAAGGGGTAACTAAGTTAAGAATAGCAATAGGTAATTCTAGTTTAAACAGCTGTGGCACAAACTTAACGGCCACATTTATAGATGTACCAATTTACATTCAAGCTGATGTTATTCAGCCCATAATAAGATTAAAAGGAAAAGACACAATTGACATAGAATTGGGAAGAAAGTACATAGATGCAGGAGCAACTGCAAGTGACAATGTAGATGGAAACTTAAGCAACATTATTAGCGTAAACAATCCTGTAAATACTGCCCAAGTCAAGGTCTTTATAATATCCTATCAAGTGATAGATGTAGCTGGTAATAAGGCGATAACTAAATTTAGATATGTAAGAGTGTTCCCAGATAGTACCAAGCCAATAGTCAAGTTAAATGGTTTAGATAGTGTAAGTGTATCTGTATTAACAAAATACAACAACCCTGGAGTTATAGTAACTGATAATGTAGCCTTAAACCTAAAGGCAAGCATATTAGCTCCATTCATAGATAGTAGTAAACTTGGTTGGCAAACCTTAACATATAGAGCAATAGACGATTATGGTAATATTGGCTTTGCCTATAGGCGGGTAAGATTTATAGATAATACGTCCCCCATTTTAAAGCTAGTTGGAAAAGATAGTGTCTTGTTACAAATAAATGTGAAATACAAAGACGCAGGCATTACCATTACAGATAACTATTATAAGACGTTTACATTGCAACAAACAAACGGAGTAGATAGTAGTAAATCAGGCACTTATAAGTTTAGTTACACTGTAACTGATGGCAGCGGCAATAAAACGACTATCAGCAGAACTGTAATTGTTAGAGATTTAACCAGACCCATCTTACAATTTAACTTAGACACGGTATATCACACTATAAAAACTGTGTTTGCACTTCCAAATGGAATTATAAAATCAGATGCTTTTGACCAAACAAGTAATATAAATTTATATTTTAAATCAAACCTAAATATTAATACTTTAGATAAATATTCTGTTAGAGTGTTTGGCATAGATGCAAGCGGAAATGTAAGTGATACTTTACGTTTTCAAGTTCGAGTAATAGATAATATTGCTCCAAATATTCAATTAATCGGCAATACTGTAGAATATATAGATAGGTGGAAAGAATTTGATGACCCTGGTGTATCTGTAAGTGATAACTATGATAAAACTATAAGAATTGACACGGGGGGTAATTATAAGAACTCGCAAGTTCCTGGAATATACTTTAGGGAATATACTGCCAGAGACGGAAGTAATAACAGGAGTAATACCCAAAGTAGATTAATCATAGTAAATGAATCTACTACCAACATAAGTTTAGCCCAAAATAGCAAACAACTATTTATTGTTTACCCTAATCCCATAGTAAATGTTACTAATATATACCTAACTGGAAAGTCATTTTCTCAGTTTGCAGATATTGGGAATTATAAAGTATATGACCAAAAGGGAAAAGATATAAGTAATGGCACAATCAATTTCAATTTAGGGCAAGCAAAATTCGATATACAAGCAATCCCAGCAGGTACCTATTATTTAAGAATTACACTATCCACTCATAGTCAAGTCATAAAAATAGAGGTACTTGGTTATTAATAATAGAGTAAAAGTATCTATCATTGTAATTCATCACAGCCGTAACTAATACCATCTTGGCACTAAACTATCCCCTAGATTCAACACTATTTTTAGATATTGAAACCGCACCCATTTGTAAAACATTTGACGAGATGTCCACTGCAATGCAAGAAATGTGGCTCCATAAATGTCTAAATTCACAAGTGATGAAAGAGGGCGGTAACCCTAAACAAGCTTTTTTTGAAAAGGCAGGCATTTATGCAGAGTTTAGTAAAGTTATTTGTATTAGTGTTGGTTATCTGCAAATTACAGAGGAGTATGATCCAGTGACTAACAAAAATATTCAAATACCTGTACAAATTAGGATAAGGAGCTTCTCTGGTCATAATGAGCGTATTGTGCTTTTAGAGTTTGCTGAAATGGTGAATAAATACTATGCTGATGGCAGTAGAAATGCCTGGGTTGCTCATAACGGATTAGAGTTTGATTACCCTGTGTTAAGTCGTAGAATGATTGTAAATAGGGTGCCATTACCTAAACCGCTAGATATAGCTGGTAGTAAAAGTTGGAATAATGCTTGGTTGCTTGACACTATGAACCTTTGGAAATTCGGAGATTACAAATCATACACTTCTCTAGCATTGTTGGCAGCAGTGTTCGATATTCCAACACCTAAGGACGATATAAGTGGCAAAGACATAGCTGATGTTTATTATAATCAATCAGATTTAGCTAGGATTATTAACTATTGTCAGAAAGATGTGATAACACTCATTAAAATATACTGCCGCATACATTTATTGGAATTACCAGAAAATATAGAAATAGTTATAAAAGAGGACTTTGCTGTTGATTAACAATACTTATAGAAAAATGTACATATACACAGTACATAATTTATTAAAATAGGGGAAGTATTTTTACCAAGTGCTAATTAGAAACATTATACAAATTGCTTTATCGCTATTGTTTACTCCGTGCTACCTATTAGCACAGACTGACTGCCCCTGCCCAAAACAAACAGGCTATCGCACTCCAAACAAGTATGGAAAGCTATTAAGCCAATTAGCAAAAAAAGATGCCCTTTTAGCAGTCCTTCCAAATTTGCAAAATGCAGATGAAGTGCTTAATGGTATGTATTTCAACTACACTTCTACTCCAAATGGGGACTATAAATTTATTAGACTACGTTTTGAGCCTGGTACAGCCATCAATTTTAATTACGATGGTGGAGTTTGGCTGTCTGTAAACCCTTGTCAGCCATTGACTGAAATAAGTATGACAATAGAGCGTCAAAAAAATGACCGAGAAGTTAAAGTAATAACTAGAACAACAGCCTATGAATACTATCTTCAGAGTTTAGTAGTAGCAGAATTATCTACCAGCGATTTACTTAAGCGTATAGCATATTTACAAGGTGGAGGTGAAAACTTAAAACCATTTCTTAGAGAATTGCGATCAATAACGGGGCTTAAGATAGATTGCGATAGCAAAAAACCAATTAGAATAGACAGTCTTTCAGCGCAGATTAATCGTAAAAAAATAGATATTCAAAAACTTGTATATGATTTTTATCTGCTGCCCTATCAAAATAGTGAGGAAAGTATATCACCAAAATTACAGCAGGCTGTTTTAAGTATAACCGGTGGTAAAGGTAGCGAGCAAATACCTACATATTTAAATAGTAACTTAAATCCTGCACCGTATAAACTTAAAGCTAGAGTATCTTTAAATGAGATAAGTTTATATTTTCCACTATTGATGCGGGGAACCAAGCCAGCCGAAATAAAGGTAAATGTATTGGAGCTGGTATATGACCAGCATAAAGGTCTAAATTTTAAGGGACAGCATAGCATTTGTATGCAAACTGCTCGATTACAGGGAAGTAATATATTTATACAATCAGCTGAAGGCTTTATAGATTTAAGTCAAAACTTGACTAGTCTGAATGTAAAATACATCAGAGATAGACTACCAAGTTTAGAGCAAGATACTAATAGTGTGTTGTTTCTACCTACTGCAAGTGTAGTTCTAGCAAATTCTTCTATAAAACGTAACTTAACTGCAAGTAGGGTTTTCATTACAGGCTCTACTGCAGAGTTTACTGTCGCAATCCCAATTAAAGCAATTAGAAAGAATACTATTATTATACAAGATGGGTTTGATGAGAAGACTATTAGAATAAAGGATTTAAAGAATCAGTTGCAAAATTCAAGTACAGAGGTGCGTATTTTTACAGACAATTATTTCAACGATGTTAACCCAAGCTACCTTTACATTCAGGTTTATATTCACCCTGAAAAATCTAAAAAGATTTGGACCAAGTAGCTTAATCATTTTTTACATTCTATTTTGTGGTTTAAGGGGAGCTATTGCCCAACAAATCACAACTTCTTGGGAGTATAATGAGATGTACAAACCTGAATTAGTCAAGCTAAATAAGTTTAACATCAAGGGTGTACACAATAAAGACAGCGTTAGTTTTCATTATGATTTATCAGGACTATTAAGTTCATATAGAATAGTAAATACATCAGATTCTATTATAAAGAGTGGTAAACTATTAACCAGTTGTTGTGATATAACAAGGTTTGATACTATTGCAAATAGAGATGGATCTATAAGTGTTCGAATTAGCACTATGGATAAAAATGGTAGAATTCTGAATACTTCCTTTGTTGAACTTTTAAAAGATAAAGTAACATCAGTAAATACACTAAAACGCGAATTTGATGAGTCTAGTAAATTATTATTAGGTATTTACCAATTTGGAATTGATTACGAACAAAATGGATATTTTTCTGAATGTAAATATGATCAATTCAATTGTCTAAATTCAGTAGAAGTTACTAATAATTATAATAAAGAAGTCTTTGATCTTACTTACTTTCATTTTAATTTTAAGAATCCAAATGAT
>JAWXCF010000034.1:0-47120 GCA_034440515.1 Bacteroidota bacterium | reverse complement strand
TATTCTAGATATTCCGTATAAGCAACAGCCAATAGAACTAATTAAAATAGCCAGATAAAATAGGATGTTTACCCATTCGTAACTTCCTTCTAAAGCATATACAACTAGGTATAGCAACAGACACAATACAATCAAGCACATACCACCATAAAAGAAAGTTTCAGCCATATCCTCCAGTTTATTACCTTTACTAGATGCTTCAATATTCTTAAGTTTACCTGCTGTAAAGTACTGATACTTATTTTTTAATGAGAATGTTTGATTATATTTTTCTTTTCTTTGGCTGACTAATTTTTTGTACTTGACTTTATCAAATACCAGTACCGATTTGCTACTAGAATGTTGGTTATAAGTAGAACTTAGTTTCGAATTAGAAATATTATCATTACCTAGATTATTAATTGCTAAATTTTGTCCAATATAACTGGCAGAGGGCGTATTATTAATTAATTGAGTAGATTGTATTGCGTGTTCGTTTTGCAGGGTTAATACTTGAGTTTTACTACAACTAGTAAAGACAACACTAAGAACGAATAGGATTAAGTAGGCAAGTTTATTCACAGAGATTGATTTATTTAACAAATGTATATGATGTAGTGCTTAATAGTTTAATATTTCATTAAAAAACTAATATTTATGATGAATGTTTGGCTTAATATGTATCATTGGAATTAATGTGGGATACTCATATTGTTGTATAACATATTGAGAAGGATCAGGCACTGGGGTGCATTCATTAGGCTCGGGCTTTTTTACTTCCTCGCTTAGTTTAACCAAGACCATTTTAGATTCTAAATACTGTTGTTGCCTAGTATAAACTTTATCTTGTATTGGCTGAGCATTCCAAATATTTAGTGAAAGCATTAAGATTTGGTATAGACTATTCATAACATAATATTGTAATATGAGTAGAAATACCCAAGCTAGCTAATTGGTAAACGGAGAAATATTAATTTACTATTTGCAGATTAATGCTAAATGAATAGCGCAACTTGAAATAATATTAAAATAGCAAATACTATTACTTCTCTCCATAGATAATTACAGAACCAGCAATTTCCTTCAAAATCGGAATTTTCTCTACTATTTTACCTAGTATGTTTACAACTCCAATTAATGGAGTAGGGGTAATAGGGTGTAGAAAGTCATAGGGAAAAATGCGTACATTTCTATAGCCTAAGTCCTCCATTTTCTTTTTAAAAGGCCAACGGGTAATCGCTGTTTCATCTGGAGAATCTCCCAATGCCTTCTTAATAAAGCCGACGTTTTTTTGAATTAATATTTGAGGGTTTACCATATTTGGCTCAGCAAATATCATTCTACCTCCAGGCTTTAGCACTCTAAGTATTTCTATGAGCGATTTTTCTAACTCTAGGTGGTGTAATATGCTACTACCAAATACCCCGTCAAAACTATTATCAGTAAAACTCAGGTTCATTGCATCTTCGATTTTCCACTCTATTTCAGGATATTTACTTTGTGCAATGTTAATCAGGTCTTCGCTTAATTCTGTAGCTATTATTTTAGCGTGGGTAGCATCATATACTTTTTTAGTAAATAAGCCAGTACCAGCACCAATTTCTAGTAGATGATCTTGACTGGTCCATTTACCTAAATTATACAGATAGGCGGCTCGTCTATTAGCACGAATTTGTCCTGCTGGGCTTCCCCAGCCCCATACATCTTCAGCGTTTTCACTTATTTTTTTACCGTGCTCGCGTTCGTGCTTTAGTCTTTCGTTAATATCCATAATAGAAGTTGGTAAAGATAATAATCATAACTTTATTTAATCTTCACATTTTTTTTGGCATAGTTGCCAATCATTTCCGTCTTTGTCTATGCCTTGCAACATTCCATTTTGCCAAGGTATTTGCTCGCAGTCTATTTCAGTTAGTATTTTAATGGGGGTTTTAGCAACTTGTATTCCGTCTCTACTCTCTACAGCAAAGTACAGGTTATTGTCACTAATACCCTTAACGTGGTATCTGGCTATGGCTTGTTTTCCAGTCATTATTATTACTTTGGCTGAGTAGAACTTAGACCATTTGCTTTCCGTGTGATTTTCCCAAGCACCTATATCATTTCTTATCATTAGGGTATCCACACATTGTGCACTGCACATAGCTGAAGCCAATAAGAAAAGCGTGAATGTGAATATGTACTTAGATGCCATTTGAATTTCAAATTTAAATTCTATTCTATCAATTTGTTACAAACCAATACCTTTGCACATTGACTGATGATTAAGTACCCACATTTGGATGATTTGCGAGAGCAAATAGCCAAGAAAAATGATGAAATTACTCCGAAAAGGATAAAATGGATTAATGCCAATAAATATTATTACAGGCAGTTAGTCAAACATTTAAGTCATATAATAGAGCCAGGTGCCAAAGTAATGCACCTGCGGTGTAGCATAGGCTACCTGCTAAACGAACTGCAACCAGCTGTTGGAGTAGGTATAGACGACAGTGGAGCGCAAATAGCAGAGGCTCAACGGAAATACCCAAATTTAGAATTTCACAATCAAAGTCCTGAGGCAACTGAAGTTGCTGGCAAGTTTGACTATATATTAATTACTAGTGTAGAAGACATTATAGATCTACAAGCGGTGATGTTATGCATTAAGAAAAATTGCTATCCACATACCAGAATAGTAATAGTAAATTATCACTTCCTGTGGCAGCCACTGGTAAAACTTGCTGAAAAATTAAATTTAAGAATACCACAGAAACAGCACAACTGGATTAGTGCTTGGGATATTAACGGAATTTGTAGCATTAGTGGGTACGAACCACTCATAAATAGGAGGGCAATACTGATGCCCTATAATATTCCCTTAATAAGTTGGTTTGCTAACAAAATATTGGCTAGACTTCCTTTCTTTAGATTCTTTACCTTACACAGAATTAATGTAGCCCGATATTTACCAGACCCAAATGGGGACTATAGTGTAAGTGTGTGCATACCCTGTAGAAACGAAGTAGGCAATATAGAGAGTGCTGTACTAAGGGTGCCAATGATGGGAACCCATACTGAAATTATATTCGGCGACGATAAATCTACAGATGGTACTGGCGATAAGGTGTTGGAAATGATAGCCAAGCACCCCGAGAAAGATATAAAACTAGTGCCTGGTCCAGCAATATGCAAGGCTACGAATGTATGGAGTTGTTTTGATAGCGCACAAGGTGATATATTGATGATATTAGATGCAGACCTTACGGTAATACCAGAAGAGCTGCCCTATTTCTATGAAGCAATAGCTAGACGGAGAGCTGAATTTGTAAATGGATCTCGATTGGTATATCCAATGCACGACGAGGCTATGCGACTCTTTAACATTATTGGCAATAAATTTTTCAGTATTGCATTCAGTTTTGTACTTGATTTAACCATAAAAGATACCCTGTGTGGTACCAAAGTGTTGTGGCGAAGTGACTATGAGCGTATAAAGAAATTAAGAGGTAGCTGGGGTGTAAATGACAGATGGGGCGACTATGAGTTGATATTTGGAGCTGCTAAAAAGCATTTAAAAATATTAGACTTACCTGTTCACTATATGGAACGTACCTATGGCGAAACCAAAATGACTGATCGATTTAAGAATGGTCGTATAATGTTAAGCCAAGTATGGGCAGCACTTTGGAAGATTAAGTTTTACTAGAGATTATTAATTGTATTTAATAATGAGATTTTTGTTAACAAAAAAATATGCCGACAATTGTAATTACCGGCATATCTATGTAAGCATTACTTACACATTCTATTCATTTTAAACTGTAACTATCTGCGTTCCCAATAGATTTTTAGCTCGTACTGTGCATTGCTGACTACTACTGGGCTAAGGTCTTTAATAGGGTTAAAGTCACTAGGTCGATACATACTTTCATCTACTAGGAAGTCATCGTCCATTACTTCGAATTTCCAATTGTCAGATGATAGCTCAACGTTGTCTGTAGTCCAAGATAATGGACCTGTTGCTACATTGTCTTTAGTGTCGGTCTCTCTCCAACTATTGCTAGAGGCTGCATTATACCTTACGTATATATCAGGCGTTCCTCCGTCATCATCCCAACTAGCACCGTCTGGATTTTGCAATCCAAATTTGGTTAGTTCCATTCTGGTCATATAGTATTTCCCAGGGTCAGAAACTTGCTCTTTTTTACAAGATGTAAATAATGTGCCTAAGCTAAGTAGGCAAACAGCAACTGTAGATTTCAAAAGTAAACTCATAAGTATTAAAATTATATTAATGCTACGTTAATACGCTCTTAATTCTAAATAGTTTAGTATTATAACAAAAAAAACCCTGCTATGAGCAGGGTTAATAAGTATTAAGGTCGGATTAAGTTAGAGTAAGTCTACAGCTGAATGCTTTTAATTGCTGTCATTTTTGTTTCCAGTCATATTTATTTTATGAACTTTAGGCATATCCCAGCTAAAAAACATATAGTAATATTTATTTGAGTTTTTACCAATGTTGTGCATATCTATGCTAGCTCTATTTACGTGGCGGCTACTAGTATCAACTACAAATCTACTGATAAAAGTAGGACCGTCTTTGATAAGGACTACATAAGATAATGGGAAAGTATATCCATTTACATTACCCATAGGCTTTAGGTCCGCTCTTTTGTTATAAATTTGGTAAATGATGTATCTTTTGCAAGGGTCACATAGGAAATCTTTATGAACAATCGCATTGCTACCTACAGTATCCCAACCTTCTTCTAGTAGGGTCATTCTGCCATAAGTAAATGTGGCTTCTTTAATGCTATCAGCTACACGCCTCAGCTCTACGTCATTTTCCCTGTCATCTACTTTTTTCTTCTTACCTTTATTTATGGTAAATGAAGTAATAAACAGAGCTAAGGTTAACAAGATTAGTACAGAAGCAAAGCTTCCAAATTTTGGTGTTTTACGGTTAAAGTTTATCATAGTCTATGTGTGATTATTATCTTACTACAAACCAAAGCTATTATTATTAACAATTTATTTACGGATAAATGGACGAACGATGGGTTTTCTTATTTGAACGAATATTAAATTACACAAACACTAGCTGATAAATGATATTACTTGTGTATAACTTCAATATATATCAACATTAGTGTGCACTAAATTTTAGTCTAGATCCCTTAAATTCCTCATTAAATTGTCCGGATTTATATACTTCGTTACCATTTACAAAAGTGCTAATAATCTTTGAGGGAAATAAGTGACCCTCTAGTGTTGACCAACCGCACTTGTAGTAGGTATTTTCTTCAGTAACTTTATGTTCGTTGTTTAGGTCTATTAATACTAAGTCTGCCCAATATCCCTCTCTAATGTATCCTCTGTCTTGTAGTTTAAAGCATTCTGCTGGGGCGTGGCACATTTTTTCAATTACTCGTTCCATACTTATTTTTCCAGCTGCAGCTGCTTCAGTCATCATTTGCAGGCTGTGCTGCACAAGTGGAATGCCGCTAGGAGCTTGCAGATATTTCTGCCTTTTTTCCTCTGAGGTATGTGGTGCGTGATCTGTTGCTATAATATCTAATCTATTGTCTAACAATGCCCCCCATAAGGCTTTTCTGTGATGTGCCTCTTTTATGGCTGGATTACATTTAATTAGGTTTCCAAAACTTCTATATTCACTTGCGGAAAACCATAAGTGGTGTACACATACCTCTGTAGTTATTCTTTTTTGACTAAGTGGTATATCATTTCTAAACAGGGATAGCTCGTCTTGGGTAGATATGTGCAATATATGTAGTCTAGTATTGTGTTTATTTGCTAGGTCTATGGCAAATTGGGTACTAACCATACACGCCTCAATAGACCTTATTGTGGGGTGCTCCGTAATGGGAATATCTTCTCCATATTTATCTATGGCAATTTGAAGGTTTTGTTTTACAATTTTCTCACTTTCACTATGTATGGCTATTAAATTTGGTACTTCGCCAAATATTGTGTCTAGTATAGTTGCATTATCTACCAACATATCGCCAGTACTACTTCCCATAAATATTTTTACACCACATACATCTGTTTGCGATGTTTTTTTAAGTTCCTCTAGGTTGTCATTGCTGGCACCCATATAGAAACTATAATTAGCTAGTGAACATTGGGCAGCTCTGTCGTACTTCTGTTGTAGTAATTCTTGAGTTAGCGCATTTGGTACTGTATTAGGCATCTCCATATAGCTGGTTACACCACCTGCCACAGCTGCTTTAGCCTCAGTATATATTTCAGCCTTATGAGTTAAGCCTGGTTCCCTAAAGTGGACTTGACCATCAATAACCCCAGGCATTAGGGCTAACCCTTTTGCCTCTATTTCGTGGGTATTTGCTGGATAATCTGAGATTGAGTTAGCAATCTTTTCTATTTTACCGTCCTTAATTAAAACGTCTTGAGTTTTTAGTTCTCCTTCGTTTATTAAGATTGCATTTCTAATCAGTGTTGCAGACATATTCCCTTCCTGTTAGCTTATATAAACAAATATATAAAATTATTAAAAAAAGCGTTGACTGGAGAGAAAGAATAAAAATTGGATTTTATTTGTCGGCCATTAAACTAGAAAGTAAGTCCCAACCATACAGCCAGATAGTTATAACTAATGCCTAAAGTTGTTCTAGTATCATTTTTTGCAGTGTTTTGCGGAGACTTTCCAGCTATTAATTTATCCTGAGTTGAAGTAGTAGTTGACACAATTGGCACACCACCCTCTATGCTCATTGTTAATTTATCGCCGATTAGCTTTATTTTACCACCAAACATAGGTCTAATGCCAAAACTGGTGTTAGTTGATACAGATTCGTCTTCAAGTCTGTCATCTTTCGTATTTTTAAATGTTAATGAATTGAACCCGAAAAGCAGGTCTGCGCCTATATATGGACTGACTAAGCCGCGACTAATATAATATTGACCACCAAGACCTAAAGATGCACCACCACTAGATTGCTCTTTGTATGTTTTGCCATCTGTAGATATTTCATATTTATCAGTTGATGAATTAAAGTCTAATAACAAACGCCCAGTAATGCTTTCAGATAAACCCACCCTACCCATAAATAATGGTGTGGTAAATGGATTGTTAAATGCATTGTTTCTGCTAAAAAGAGCAGCACCTAAGTTTAAATTGTATTCAAACTTATCTTTGCCACCTGACTCATTTTCACCAGTAGGTTGGGCAAACCCAGTTAATGATGCACAGGTTAATGTAATAGCTACTAAGGCCAATTTAATGCCTGACTTAATGTTTAGTACTTTCATATTAAAAAAATTTAGTTAAGTAAATATAGTTTTACTCTCTGAATAGACAAACATAAAAGCCATTTTGTTAGAACGAAATTGGACTTACTATTACATCATCAATGAAATAATAGGCACCGCCTATATTAGCCTCTTCATTTTCAATAACATCATTAGCTGTAAGCTCTATAATCGTTAGCTCATCGCTATAAAAATTTCCTATAGTCAGGTATTTGCAATCTTCGTTAAGTATTACTGTTCCAGATAGTTGAATCCAGTCATTGGTATTTGATATTACTTGTGCAGAATTAAATTGTGGTCTGAAACTATCGCCGCTAAATTCAGAAATTGGTTCAGGTGAAAATAGCATACCCAAATTATTCGTTGCATATTTATCATAATCAGCCCTGCTTACCCACATTTCAACGTGATAGGGCTGATTTTTCTTCATTGTAGATATTAGTCTTACCTGCACATATTCGTGCCAATAATGAGAAGAAACATAAGTATAAATGCCTATCATAGTATTTCCACTATGGGGTGCTTGGTACCCAGGTTTATTAGTATTTACTCTATCAGTTATAGGATTACTCCAGCAGTATTCTTGTAATGTAGTAGAGTGTACGTCAGCAGTGGTATTGGTGGGTATGTACCAATTTTCTAAATATTCTTTAAAACTTTCAGCAGAAGTGGTCCACTGGCAATTAAGTTGTAGTGTGTTCTCAAATTGTGCATTTGGCACTAAGTTGCTTTGGGCAATGGTGAATTTAGAGCCAATTGTAAATATGGCCAGCCAGATAATTAAATATTTCATTTAAGCGTTGCAATGTGTAGTTTTTAAGTAATTATCAATCCATATTTATTGCTGCTGTGTTTTTGAATAACTGTGAATTAGTAATTATTATTGTAATACCCAAGACTAACCAAAAAGTAAATAAGAAGAGCTTAAAATTATTTAGGTCAGATAAATTATATAATTACTTTCTTACATATTTTTAAGAGAAAATTACTATTTTAAATCTTGTAACCTGATAGCCTAATGAGAATCACCTCAGTCAATATTTTCTCTTTGTTTGCACTATGTTTTCTCACGGCAAACGCTCAAGAAGATTCTGCTGTAACCCGTGATGTATCGCTTAGGGTATTAATAGGAAAACCGATTATTTTCAACGAACTTAATGAAGATGGCTATGCTGATTACGGCAGAAACAATGATAGAGGCAATAAATTTAGAGGGGTTTATAGTTTTTTTTCTTTAAATGAATATACCCTTATCTTGTATTTCTAAAAGATTAAGCTTAAATGCTCTTGCTTCATTAATTGTGACTCAATTATAAATGGATTATTTGAATGTTTCAACTTATGCAGTAGTAAACATCAACCCTATTAAAACTTCAATATATAAGTATAATCCAAGATCAGTATATGTAAATAAATCTATCGGGTATAAAATTGGTAAGTTAGCCCAATAGTAAATTTCTAAAGAATATATAGCGTTACATATTTGCTACCTTATATATTTGTCTGTATGACAGAAACTCTATTTTTACTAGACGCAATGGCGCTGATTTATCGTGCTCACTTTGCCTTCATTAAAAATCCAAGAATTAATTCTAAAGGGGTAAATACCAGTGCCATATTCGGTTTTACAAATTCCCTGTTTGATATAGTTAATAACGAAAGACCAACCCATATAGGCATAGTGTATGATACTCACGTGCCTACATTTAGACACATAGAGTACCCAGAGTATAAGGCTAATAGACAAGAACAACCAGAAGACATTGCTGTAGCAATACCTTACATCCATAGAATGGCTGATGCACTCGGCATACCCAACCTATGGTTAGATGGCTATGAGGCAGACGATGTAATAGGCACCCTAGCTGTAAAGGCAGCGGCAGAGGGAATGAAAGTCTATATGATGACTCCAGATAAAGATTATGGTCAAGTAGTAGCTGAAAATATATATCAATATAAACCTGGTTATCAAGGTAAACCAGCAGAAAAATGGGGAATTAGGCAAATATGTGAACAATGGGACATAGCAAACCCACTGCAAGTAATAGACATACTCGGACTAATGGGCGATTCTGTAGATAACATACCTGGGGTACCAAGCATAGGGCCTAAGACTGCAGCCAAATTGATTCAAGACTATGGTAGTGTAGAGGGTATTTACGAAAATATAAATAAGATAGCGGGTAAAACAGGGAAAGTTTTGGCAGAAAATAAGGATAAAGCAATATTAAGTAAGAGACTGGCTACCATAGACATAAACGTTCCAATTGCTTTCGTAGAAAAAGACTTAACCCTTGACGAACCACACCCTGAACTATTTAAGCAAATACTAGAGGAGTTAGAGTTTAAGTCTATGATGGCGAAATTCTTTCCAAATCAAGCAGGAATTACATCTCAAACTGGGTCTGCTGGTGCAGATTTATTCAGTACGGAGCCTGCTGTTGAAGGAATTTCGGGCGTTGAAACAACTGAAGATGTCAAACCTACACTGTCAACGATAGCAGATGTAGCACACAATTACATATTGATAGAAAGTAAAGAGGATAGGGTAAAACTTTGTACTGAGTTGAAAAAATACAGTGTGTTAAGTTTTGATACCGAGACCAGCGAACTATCAGCCCACAATTGTAGAATGGTAGGCTTTAGTTTTAGTACACAGCCTGGAAATGGGTGGTACATATCTGCACTACCTAATTATGAGGCAGCGAAGGAAGCAATATCAGATTTTACAGAAATATTTGAAAATGAAGAAACTCTATTAGTAGCCCAAAATATAAAGTACGATATGTTGGTCATTAAGAAATACGGCATCTGCATAAAGTGTAAAATGTACGATACTATGTTGGCCCACTATCTGATAGAGCCTGACCTAAGGCACAATATGGATTTTCTATCTGAGCTTTATTTGGGCTACAAACCCATCAGCATTACACAATTAATAGGAAATAAGGGTAAAAAGCAATTGAGTATGGCAGATTTGACACCACAAATGATAGTTGACTATGCGGCTGAAGATACTGATGTTACTCTGCAACTATATGGTAAGCTAGAGCCTGAAATTCAAAAGGTTGGTGCTAATCATTTGTTATACGAGGTGGAAATTCCACTTACTAGAGTACTAGCCGATATGGAAAGCGTTGGTGTGAAAATAGACAGCGATGCCCTAAATGAATATAGCAAACAGCTAAAGATTGAGATAGATCAACTAGAAATATTAATACAAGAGGCGGCAGGATTGAAGTTTAACATTGGTTCACCAAGCCAATTAGGGCAGGTTTTATTTGATCATTTAAAGCTAGACCCTAAGGCTAAGAAAACAGCAAAGTCAAAACAGTATGCTACAGGGGAAGATGTATTGAGCAATTTAATGCATAAACACCCCGTAGTAAGTATGATATTAGACTATAGGCAAACACTTAAGCTAAAGTCAACCTATGTAGATGCGCTACCACTATTGGTAAATAAAACAAGTCATAGAATTCACACTACCTATAATCAGGCAGTGGCAGCCACGGGTAGACTAAGTAGTACAGACCCAAATCTGCAAAACATTCCCATTAGGACTGAACGAGGTAGGGAAATTCGCAAGGCCTTCATACCTAGAGATTCAGACCACACCATATTATCAGCTGACTACAGCCAAATTGAGTTGCGATTAATAGCAGAGCTAAGTGGAGAACAGAATATGTTAAAAGCATTTAGCGAAGGGCTAGACATTCACAGGGCTACAGCCGCAAGAATTTATAAGGTAAACTTAGATGAGGTAGATGATAATATGAGAAGAATGGCTAAAACCGTAAACTTTGGAATAATATATGGAATGAGCGCATTTGGTCTATCGTCAAGATTGAACATAAGCAGGGGCGAGGCTAAGGAACTAATTGATGCCTACAATTTGCAATACCCAGCTATTAATCAATATATGCAAGATAAAATTCAGTTTGCAAGGGAGTATGGCTATGTTGAAACCCTGTTAGGCAGAAGGAGATATCTGCGGGATATAAATAGTGGGAATCAAACTACTAGAGGTTATGCTGAGCGAAATGCGATAAATGCACCCATACAAGGGACTGCAGCCGATATGATAAAGAAGGCTATGGTTCTCATTCACAACAATATGCGCAACGCTGGACTAAAGAGTAAAATGATAATGCAAGTGCACGATGAATTGGTATTTGATGCTGTTACTACAGAATTAGAGCAATTAAAGGCATTGGTACATCACGATATGATAAATGCTCTACCAGGGCTAAAAGTACCAATAGAAGTAGAAATGGGAACAGGTAGAAATTGGCTTGAGGCACATTAATTTGAATAAGTGAGGTTAAGACAGGAAATTAAGTATTGCAATTTACTCAATTATATAAATGGCAAAAGGGTAATTATATTAGTATGTTCCGAAAATTTCTTGGTTTGCAAAAAAGATAATTAAACTAAAAAAAACCAAATTCAGTTATAAGTGAATAGTTTTGTATTAGAAAAATGGATAGTCAGGCGAAAAGTAACTTTTTTTTCGGTGACGCTTAGCGAAGATGAGCTTTCTTTAGCGGATCAATTTTATAGATTTTGTGAGTCTAATTTGGTTAGTCAAGACTTTGGTTTGCTGCTTAAAAATCTTTTAGTAGAAGTCGGCGATAGTAGAGGAGCAAATGCTCATTACTTTAGAGAAGAATATGATTTGATTAGTGCGTTACCCAATTCAAAATTAAAAAGTAATTTCCCTGTAAGGTGGATATGTATGAGATTGGATTACGATTCTATAGTTTTATTTGACGGCGGATTAAAACTTTCAAAGAAAAATTCAGGATCACCAGACTTAGATTCGAAATATCAAAGGGCCATTAAGATGGCTAAAGCAATAGAGGCGATAATGTTAGACAAAGATGACAATCGAATAGAATGGAACACTTTGAGTATTGTGCAAACGTTATCAATTAATGTACCCATCAAAATCAATTATTAAAAAAATTTTTATGTCAAGTATATTTGAGAAAGAAATAGAATATAGACTTAATAATATCTCTGAAGATATTAAGCGGTATAGTGAGTTATATTTTGATTTACTAGATGCTGTTCACCAGGAATTGAAACAACAAAATATTACACAAGCTGATTTGGCTAAATCAACTGGCAAATACCCGAGCGAAATTCATAAATGGTTTAGTGGCGACCATAATTTTACCCTAAAAAGTATTATTAAGCTTGAACTTGCTTTAGGTTGTCAATTAATTACCATTGCTATCAAAGAAAAAGCAAAAGCCAGTTTGGAACAAACAATTAGTAAACAGGAGAAAGTGAAAAGTTTAAACGTTGAAAAATCTTTAAATGTAGGTAGTGTAATTGATTCAAATGAAGTTAAAATTTTTCCTATTAACTTCATAAATATGAAATCAGTAAGTGACAATATTAAGATTGCATAAATATGACATTTGAAGCAGATAAAATAGAATTATTTAACTTTAAAATCATTGTACTAGCATTAAAATCTCCTATTGATTTTTCAATAACAAATTCTAGTAATTTTAAAGCAGAAAGTTCTCTAAAACTTGAATTTGACGGGAATCTTAATACTTGTTTAGCCACGCTAAGCACAAAGTTAACATTGGACTCTAATTCGGAAGCGGCTAAAAAGAAATTAAAAGCACACTGTAAATTTGAATTGTCATATTTGTATCATTGGGAATTCGCTCAAAATTTATTTTCTCAACGAGTAGACGGGTCGCTCAATGTTCACAATGAGGAAACATTTAATCATTTAGTTAATGCACTTACTAGCGTTACTTATAGTACTAGTCGTGGCGTTTTGATGGCAAGATTACAAGGTACTGTTTTTCAAAAGTCAAATTTGCCAATCATAAATCCAGACAACCTACTGTCTGAAAATAGTATAACAATAAAATTAAAGCAACCAATTATTTAATTATAAAAAACAACCTCAGTTAATCATTAATTTGAGGCTTTTTTTATAAGCTACTATATTTCTTAATTATTTTTATTAAGATTACTTTTTAGACTAAATATCTTCGGAATTTGATTGGATTTAATAATGTTTGTATTTGAAGTAGATGGGACTGTTTCAAAAGTTAAAATTATTAAAAGCAACCACGAATTATTTACAGAGGAAGCGTTAAGGGTTTTTAGCATAATGCCAAAATGGGTTCCTGCAAGGGTAAAAGATAAACCAGTACGTTCCTATTAATGCGTAGAATTCAAGTTTATGAATTCTAATTAAAAAAACCCTTACATTACTGCAAGGGTTTATTATAATGAATTTGAAATATTATTTCTGTATTAAGCTGCTACTTCTTCTTTAGCTAGTATGTTAAATAACTTTTGAATTTGGTCAACGTAGTCTAGTTTCTCCCAAGTAAAGGTTTGAAAATGTTTCTCTTTACCATCTATCATTAGCGTTTTAGTTCCTGCTTTTTGGCCCATATGACCGTAAGCTGCAGTTTCGCTATAGATTGGGTTCTTTAGTTTCAACCTTTCTATGATGGCACCTGGACGCATATCAAAAATTCCCTCAATGGTTGAACTAATTTCGTTGTCAGACATCTTTTTACCATCTTCATTTCTCACTTTAGCTGTACCATTTGTACTTAGATAAATACCAACTGGTTGAGCTACACCAATAGCGTAGGCAACTTGTACCAATATCTGGTCTGCTACCCCTGCAGCTACTAGGTTTTTAGCTATGTGTCTGGCTGCGTAGGCAGCACTTCTATCTACTTTACTTGGGTCTTTCCCGCTAAATGCACCACCACCGTGGGCGCCTCTGCCACCGTAGGTATCAACTATTATCTTTCTACCAGTTAGACCAGTATCACCGTGAGGGCCTCCGATTACGAATACCCCTGTTGGGTTTATTAAGAATTGAATCTTATTCACATCCATCATTTTAGCTACACGAGCCGGCATTAATTTCTTAACCCTAGGTATCAAATGTTTAATTATGTCTTGAGTTATTTTTTCTTGCATTGCTGCTTCATCAGCTACTTTGTTACCAGTTTTTACAAAGTCATCGTGTTGTGTAGAGATGACTATGGTAACTATTTTTAAAGGCTTATGGTTATCGGAATACTCAATACTTACCTGAGCTTTAGCATCTGGTCTTAGGTATTTCATTATCTTTTTTTCATCTCTAATGCTATGCAGTTCTTGCAACAGTAAGTGGCTTAACTCTAGAGTCAAAGGCATATAATTGTCAGTTTCATTACAAGCATAACCAAACATAATTCCTTGGTCACCTGCACCTTGATCAGCAATGTCGCCACCACGCTCTACGCCTTGGTTTATCTCTGGAGATTGGTCGTGAAGACAATTTAATATACCACAACTATGCGCTTCAAACATATATTCAGCTTTGTTGTAACCAATTTTATCAATTGTATTTCTTACAATTGAGGTTATGTCAAGTTTTGCTTTTGTTTCAGGTGATATTTTAATTTCACCCCCTACTATAGCTAAACCAGTAGTTACGAAAGTTTCGCAGGCTACTTTGGCATTTGGTTCGTGGGCTAGTATGGCATCTAGGACTGCATCAGAAAGTTGATCTGCAACTTTATCTGGGTGACCGGCTGAAACAGATTCAGAGGTAAAAAGATATGGCATAATTCTTTTTAAGTTGTTTTGTATAAAATGTAAGTTACTTTAAAGTGGTGCAAATATACATTTCAAAAAAATAATCTGAATTGGATTAGAAATTCAAAATATTTATTATCTTTTCCTTAACTTTCTTAGTATTTGGCAGCATTTCAGCCTCTAATCCAATATTGAGAGGAACAGCTGGCATATTTGCAGCGCCATAAGTACTAACAGGACCGTCTAGGTATTGCCAACACCATTGAGATATTCTTGCGGCTAGACTTTCCGCAAAGCTATTACTCAATTGCTCTTCGCACAGTACTAGTACTTTTCCGTGAACTTTAACACGTTCTTTAATCAATTCATCATCAACTGGATACAGAGTTCTTAAGTCAATTATCTCTACCTGTCCTTTCAGGTCTGTTTTAGCAGCATTTAGTGCCCAGTGTACTCCCATACCATAGGTAATTACTAGACAAGTTTCACCCGACTCTATCATTTGTTCATCTGCATTTAGGGCAATCCTGCCTTTACCAAGTGGTATAATGTAATCGGCAGATGGTTCAGGTGTTTTCGCAGCTTCAGTTCCAGATACTTTACTCCAATATAGACCTTTATGCTCCAACATTACGACTGGGTTTGGGTCTAGCCAAGCTGCTTTCATTAGACCTTTCATATCTGCTGCATTACTTGGATAAACTACTTTTATCCCCTTTATCGTAAGTAGCGCACTCTCGTGAGTACCACTGTGGTATGGACCTCCTCCTCCGTAGGCTCCAACTGGCACCCTCATCACACTTCTTACGGGGAATTTACCCATAGTAAGGTAGCAACTTTTGCTAAGCTCTTCTACCAATTGATTCATACCAGGCCATATATAGTCACAGAATTGCACTTCTACTATAGCATTTACGCCGACAGCACTCATACCGGCTGTGCTACCTATTATATAGGCTTCTTGTATCGGCATATTAAACACGCGATCATCTCCATATTTATCAGCTAAGGTTGCAGCCTCTCTAAATACACCACCTAATCGTGCACCTACATCTTGGCCATAAAGTATTGTGCGCTCATCGGCGGCCATTATTTCTTGTATAGCATATAGTGCTGCATCCACCATAATTATGGTTCTGGCATTTGTTGGGCTTCGTTCACCTTGCTCTTCTTTTATTGGCGTCTCTGCAAACTCGTGCAGGTATAGACTTTCCGGTGTGGGGTCTGGACTTTGTTTTGCCCGTTCAAATGATTGTGCTACCAGTTCTTTTGCCTCTTCTTGTATTTTGTTTAATTGATTTTCTGATATGTCTGCCTGAAGTAGATAGTTTTTGAGTATAGGGATTGGGTCATTTGATGCGTGTTGCATCAAGTCTTCTTCGTCTCTATAAAATTCCTTTCTTACTCCGCTGGTGTGATGTCCCAATAGGGGACATTCGGCGTGTAGCAGTATTGGTTTTCTATGTTTTCTAACATATTCTATACACTGTTTTACACCTTGATACGATTCAATGAAGTCATTTCCTTTTATAGACATTCGCTCCAAACCTTTAAACCCAGCGGCATACTCATAGGAATTCATAGCGCGCATTTCGTTTTGACTTACGCTGATGCCCCAAGTATTATCTTGAACTAGATATATAATTGGCAATTGGTGCAACACTGCTTCTTGCATAGCTTCGCTTACTTCACCTTCTGTCATTGCGCCATCGCCAAGACTACACAATACTATTGGAAAGTCTTCAGCCTCTATCAATCCTCTCTTTTCTAAATACTTCAGTCCGTGTGCCATACCCGTCGCAGGAATTACCTGCATACCAGTAGCGCTACTTTGGTGGGGAATAATAGGAAATCCCTTACGCTTTAAACTTGGATGACTGTAGTAAGTTCTACCGCCACTAAATGGGTCATCTGCTTTTGCTAACAGTTGCAACATTAATTCATAAGGCTCTATACCTATTGCCATTAGCATAGTAGCATCTCTATAATATGGTGCTGCAAAATCATATTCTTTTAGTTGCATACCAGCTGCTATTTGAATTGCCTCGTGGCCCCTACTGGTGCTGTGCACATATTTGGTTACATCTCTATTAGCCTCATATATTGCTGTCATAGCATATTCTTGACACATTATTTGCCAAGCTTTCAACATTAGCTCTGTTGAAACGGCTTCATTAAGTGACACGATAGGTTCAAGAGTAGCGATTGATTTATCCACGGTTAGTTTAAACTTTAAGTTTTATGTTTAATAGTATCTAATAATTAATTATTCATACCCTTCTAAAGATATCAAAAATAATTATAATATACTGAATTTTGTATTTGTATCAAATTACTAGTATGCACTTAAATATTACCCAAAAACACATTCAAACTGGTTTGTTGTTAATAGTCATTAATGCTGTTGCCATTTTAACAGGGTGTAAACCTGAAACCAAAGTTGAATCTCCTGAAGTGCCTGAAGAAGCGGAGGTAAAGGTTCAAGCGATACCTAGCTTTAATTCAGATAGTTGTTATAAATTCATAGCAGAACAGGTGGCATTAGGTAAGAGAGTGCCAAATACAAAAGCTCACGATGCTTGCACGCAGTATTTGGTAAAAAAGTTAGAGCAATATGGGCTAAAAGTAACCCAGCAGAAGGGTGTAGTCACTGCATACGATGGTACTAAGTTAAACATTACCAATATAATAGCGATAGTAAACCCAGATGCTAAGAAACGTATATTATTATCTGCACATTATGATACCCGACCATTTAACGATCAAGATGTAAAACCAGACCATATAGCTATAGATGGTGCAAACGATGGGGGCAGTGGCGTAGCTGTAATACTAGAGATTGCCAGGTTAGCACAAATTGATAATCCCGAAGTAGGATTATATATATTATTAAACGATGCGGAAGACTATGGTGTACCAAGCTTTGAAAGTGAGAAAAAGCAGGGAAATGCCGATTCATACTGCTTAGGTACTCAGTTTTGGGCTAAAAAATTAGATAAGTCTGCTTTTACAGCTAATTATGGAATAGTGTTAGATATGGTTGGTGGTAAAAATGCTAAGTTTTTTCAAGAGGGTAACAGTAGAGAAAAGGCTGCTGACATAGTTACTAAAGTGTGGAACGCAGCTGGTGACGCTGGACATAGACAACACTTTATACAAATACCAACTGGAGGCATTACAGACGACCACGAATACATTAACTCATTAGCTGGAATACCTTGCATTGACATTATAGATTTTGATGAAAACAGAGAAAAGGGTTTCCCGGACTCTTGGCACACTGTTGCAGATAATATGAGTAATATAGATAAACTAACCTTGCGTGCAGTTGGCGAGACAGTTACTAGGGTGATATATACCGAAAGCCCAAAATAGCAATAACACATTTGCTGAGAAAACAAGCTTTATATTCGAGTCAATTATTTTTGTTTAAAACATTTTGGTAAAATGTGTTGTTAAAGTCTGCTATTTGTTAGACAAATAGGTCTAGAAATAAAAAAATCAGAAAATGGGTGTTTATTCTATAAAGGAATTAGAGATATTAACAGGAATAAAGGCACATACCATAAGGATATGGGAACAACGCTATAACATAATAGCCCCAAACAGGTCCAATACTAACATAAGGAGTTATAGTGATGAAGAGCTAAAATATTTGCTAAATGTATCTCTGCTTAATAAGAATGGGCATAAAATTAGTAAAATAGCTATAATGACTCAGGATGAAGTAAAGGAAGCTGTATTCAGTATTTCAGATTTCAACTTAGAGTACAATGCCCAGATAGATGCGCTAACCATATCTATGATAGACTTAGATGAGTTGACATTCGAAAAGTTGCTAGCAACCAACATATTAAGAATTGGTTTTGAAAATACATTTATTAAAATTATTTTCCCATTTATGCAAAAGGTTGGGCTGTTGTGGCAAACGGGCATCATAAAACCGACTCAAGAGCATTTTATCACCAATTTAATTAGGCAGAAAATAGTTGTTGCTGTTGATGGCATTGTTCTAAAATACGGGACTAAAATGCCCAAGGCAATTGTATATCTACCAGAGAAAGAACTTCACGAGAATAGCTTGCTATTTATGAACTATATGATGCGTAAGCGTAACATACACACTCTGTACTTGGGTGCCAGTGTACCGTTAGATGATTTGATAGCGACCCACTATGATTATAAGCCTGATTTTTTGGTTACTCTGTCTGTAGCACAACCTGCTGAAATCAGCATACAAGATTATTTAAACAAACTTTATTATCATTTCCCAGATACCCCAATTTTGATTTCAGGTAGGCAGGTTATATATAATCCCATATTACCTCACGCTAATCTAGTAGTATTAAAAACAATTGAGGAAAGCATTCACTGTTTGAATGAGATCATTAGTCAATTTGCGCTAACTCAAAGCATAAATACAGCAGAACTAAATCATTCTGGTGAACCTTTACCTTTAAGTGCCGTTTAATACAGTTTAGGTAACAAATTCCAAGCTTGAGTAAATGGTAACTTATGCAAGCATCTGTGTATCAAATTAGTGTAAATAATCTTAATTTTGTTTAATGATATTCGAATATTGTTAAACAAAAATATCTTAAATTTGCTATATAATTAGACAACACGATGGCATAGCTATATGCCAATTACAATTTTAACACTATGGCAACATTAGATTTTTCTCAATTGGTAACCAAATATTCAGCGACACTTAAACCGTTTGCTATGAGCTTAACCCACGACCTAGACGACGCTAAAGACTTAATACAGGAAACTGTATTTAGAGCCTTAAGCAGTGAGGATAAGTATAACGCTGGTACCAACCTTAAGGCGTGGATGTATACGATTATGAAAAACATTTTCATAAACAATTACAGAAGAAAGGCAAAGAGAACCACCATTTTAGACACCACTGATGGGCAGCTATTAATTAATAATAGTTCAAATAACGAAGCAAACTATGGTGAAACAAGCTCTATGTTGAACGATTTGTACAAAGAGATAAACAAACTTGAGTACGATTACAAAATGCCTTTCCTTTTGCATTTTAATGGATTTAAGTACCACGAGATAGCAGAAAACCTAAATGTACCAATTGGTACAGTTAAAAGTAGGATTCACTGCGCAAGAAAAGAGTTAAAGAGAAATATTTCAAAATTTTAAACAGTTTTAGCATCTAAGTTTGCAGTAACGCATATAATCAATGTCAAAAAAAGCGCTCATAATTGGTGCAGGTTTGGGGGGACTATGTACAGCCTTGCGATTATGCCAATATGGTTATGATGTAGAGATTGTAGAGAAACATCACCAAGCAGGGGGAAGGCTTAACCAATTTAAGAAAGATGGGTTTACGTTTGATGTAGGGCCTAGCTTCTTTAGTATGAGTTATGAGTTCAAAGAATTCTTTGAAACTTGCGGAATACCTATATCAAAACTGCCACTTACACCGCTAGATCCAGTATACTCTGTCCACTTTGCCAAAGACAGCAAACGCTATGATATACATAGAGATTTAGATAAATTAGCAGCTGAATTTAAAGCAATTGAGCCTGAGTTTTTAGAAAACGTAAAGAAATATTTAAAGAATGCAGGTAAAATATTTCACGACACAGAGCATAAAATAATAAAAAAGAATTTCCCTACCCTAGCCAGTTATGCCTTAAGTATGGCTACTGTACCTTGGCATCACGCTCCCCTTATGTTTAGAAGTATGTGGACGGAGTTGGGCAAATATTTTAAAAGCGAAGATGTAAAGGTTATTTTTAGCTTAGTAGCTTTCTTTTTAGGCTCTACACCATTTAATACTCCTGCAGTATATAGTTTGCTAAACTACACTGAATTAATTCACGACGGATACTGGCAGGTAGAGGGGGGGATGTATAAGATAACTGAGCTAATAGTAGATGAGTTAAAGAAACACGGAGTTAAATTTACGTATAATACCGAAATAATTGGATTTGAGGCAAAGGGGAATAATGTAAAGAACTTTACAAGTAGCGATGGAAAAAAATGGTCTGCTGATGTTATGGTCTGCAATGCAGATGCAGCATCGTTCAGAGGAATGGTGATGGAGAAGCCAAAATATAATACTCAAAAACTAAATAAAATGAAGTGGACACTTGCACCCTTCACTATTTACCTAGGTGTACAAGGGAAAATACCGCAATTAAACCACCACAATTATTTCTTGGGCGATAATTTTAAAGATTATGCTAGTGACATATTTACAACTTCTATTAGTCCAGATAAGCCCTACTATTATGTAAATATGCCCAGTAAGAGTGACCCTACTTGTGCCCTTGCCGGATGTGAAAACATATTTATACTTTGCCCAGTACCCGATAAAAGATTTAAGCCAGATTGGAGTGATTCAGAACAATTGTCTCTAAATATCATTAATGACTTAGGCCAAAGGATTGGAATTGATTTGCAAGCAAATATTTTGACTAAAACAGTGTGGACTCCAGACGAATGGGAGCAAAAATTTAATTTGTATCAAGGTAGTGGATTAGGTTTAGCCCACGGCTTAGACCAAATAGGAGCCCTGAGACCAGCCAATAAAGACGAAAAATATAATAACTTGTATTATGTTGGTGCAAGCACCACACCCGGTACAGGTTTACCTATAGTTGTAATTAGTTCTAACCTGGTAACACAGCGAATAATAAAAGATAATGAAGCTGTATAAGAAAACTGCTTATCAATGTAGTACCATAGTAACCAAGCGGTATAGTACTAGCTTTAATTTAGCTATTAAGACGCTAGATAAAAGCCTGCACGACTATATATGTGGTATATATGGCTTTGTTAGATTGGCAGATGAAGTTGTAGATACTTTTCACGATTACGATAAGGCTAATTTGTTAGCTAAGTTAAAAGAAGATACTTACTCAGCTATAGATCAAGGTATATCTACGAATCTTATATTACACGCTTTTGCAGATGTAGTGCGTACTTACAATTTAGATAGGGATTTAATTGATTCATTTCTACATAGTATGGAGATGGATTTATATGAAGATAAATATGCTCAAAATCAATTTGAGGAGTATGTTTATGGTTCGGCAGAGGTAGTAGGGCTAATGTGCCTAAAGGTGTTTTGCGGGAACAATGTTGAATTGTACAATCAAATAAAGGAACCTGCTAGAAAACTAGGTGCTGCATTTCAAAAGGTTAATTTCTTAAGAGATGTTCAGTCAGATTTTGAAGAGCGTGGTAGAGTTTATTTCCCAGGTGTTGATTGGAAGACGTTTAACAATTTAGATAAGAGCTTGATAGAAGAACAAATAGAAGATGATTTTATACAAGCTAAGCTTGGAATAAAATTGCTTCCCAAATCTTCACGGTCTGGCGTACTATTGGCATATAGGTACTATTATAGATTATTTAATAAGATTCGAAAGACTGACGCTCAACACATAATGCAGACTAGGATTAGGGTTGCAAATGCAGAAAAGTTAAGTATGTTATTGCGAATTCGCTTAAAAAAGGTGATTTCTTAGCGAATTAAAACTTTTTTATAGAAATTTGCCTCTCCGAACTTTATGAAAAAACTTATAATTATCATCGCACTTCTAGTTACTAGTTTAGGGTTTGGCAACAATACACTATCTGTTAAACAATTACGAGTACTCTACATCAAGGCAATTGAGAACAGTAACTTGGCTGATGAACTGTATGATAAATTGCAATACGAGAATAGTAATGCTTTGATAGTTGGCTATAAGGGTGCAATAGAGGCCATTATAGCCAAACACGCTTGGAATCCGTATAATAAAATTAAGTATTTAAATAAAAGTCAAGTTACATTGGCAAAGGCAATAGCTGCAGCGCCAAGCGATGCAGAGCTGAGATTTTTAAGATATACAATTCAGTTTTACATCCCCGAATATCTGGGCTATAGTAATGATTTAGATAAAGACAAGAAAGTAATATTAAAATATGCCAGTTCTGCTGTTAAAGAAGTAAGAGAAGTTATAGTCCAATTCTTTACAGAGAATAAGCTATGCACTGATAAGGAATTAAAAGTGATGAAAGGGTAATGAGTGATGTATATTACTCTAATTATATTTACCTAATTCTAAATGTTGCCTCTGTATTCTTTCCTTTTCTATTAAGTTTCGATAAAAAAGTAGCATTCTACAAGCATTTTCCTAAAGTATTTGCAGCAATAGGGCTCAGTGGACTTATATTCATCATTTGGGATTTAATATTTGCACATTATCAGGTTTGGTCATTTAACCCCGATTATATTATTGCAGACTTACCAGGCTTGCCAATAGAGGAATACTTATTCTTCATCACAGTACCATTCAGTTGTATATTTATTTACTATTGCTTGCGTGCTTATATAATTAATTTAAAGTCATTTACAAAAGTATCAGGTGGCGTACTTGTTATGATCTTGATAGTTTGCATCAACATTGCAGTTATGAATTACTTTAGGCTGTATTCATTTCTAAATGCGATACTAGCTGTAGCCATAAGTATTTTATGGCTGTGGAAAGTGATAGATACTAGGTACGGTACATTTAAATATAGCTTACCCTATATGGTGCTTTGCTATATGATAACTCTGATTCCATTTGCTTTAGTAAATGGCATATTAACCTCTCACCCAGTGGTAATGTATAACTCTGATCACATTATGGGAATTAGGGCAGGAACCATACCCATAGAGGACTTTATATATAATTATAATTTATTAGCCTTACCCATTTGGATACTAAGCTACTGGGAAGAATTAGCTACTAATAGAGCAAGAAGTTCAGCAGGGGGAACCAATTCTGGGTTAATGACCAAGTCAGCTCTGTGATAGTGGACAGCCCTCTTCCTTAGCAGTTTATAGACTACATTTTCTAAAGTTTCATCTTCCTGCAACATAGGTCTTTCAGTATCATCATTTTCTAGGCGAGCTACTAGTTCTTTCTCAAAATATTTAAGATAAACTACTGTGCCTTGGTCTAATATATGGCTCATATTGTCTAGGTAGCAAGGCGTACCGCCACCGCAGGCTACTATTTGATTTTCATTTAAAATCAATCCTTTTAGTACTTGACTTTCTATTATTCTAAAATTATCTTGCCCTTCTTTTTCAAATAGTTCAGGGATGGTCATTTTGTATTGACCTTCTATCTCTTGGTCTAAATCTATAAAAGAATATCCAGTTTCTTCCGCCATCATTTTGCCATAGGTAGACTTTCCGCTACCCATAAATCCTACTAAATAAATAATCATAATTATTTGATTCTGATATTTTTAATTAAACTAATAATTTCTAATTCTTGGGTCTATCCAAGCGTAAAGTACATCTACTATTATGTTTATAAATACAAATATAATGGCTATGGAAAGTACAGCCCCCATTATTAGTGGTAGGTCACTTGTCAAAAGTGCATCGACTGTTAACTTACCTAGTCCATTCCAGCCAAATATAAATTCTATAAAAAAGGCGCCACTAAGCAAACTGGCAAACCAACCGCTTACAGAGGTTAATACAGGGTTCAAAGCATTAAGCAATGCGTGCCTATAGTATATAAGTCTGGGTGTAAGTCCCTTAGCCCTAGCTGTACGAATGTAATCTTGATGCAATACGTCTATCATACTGCTACGTGTAAGCTGGGTGATAACCGATAATGGTCTGATGCCCAAGGCAATAGCCGGCAATATGAGGTGGTGCCAAGCTATATAACTACCTTTAAATGGGTGAATATCATACAAACTACCATACATAGGCAAACCAGTAATGGAATGAAGTAAAAATCCAAACACCCAAGCTATAACAATTGCAGCAAAGAAGCTAGGTACACTAATGCCAACATTAGCTATAGACATAATCACGGCGTCTTGCCATTTATTTCTATATAATGCTGATAGCACACCAAATAATACACCAAATATGGTTGAAATGCCAAATGCTGCTGTTGCTAAAATTATGGTATTGACAAATGCTTGAGTTAAGCTGCTGCTGACTGGTCTGCCGCTTTGATAACTAATCCTTAGCCAGGGCAATTTTAAAGCTAAAGTTTTTTCTTTATTTACTTGAAGTAGTTTTAATTTAGTCTGAATAGAATCTTGAGATGCAACCGTGCCTATCGGTGATAAGTCATTTAAATACAAGAAGTACTGTTGAAGTTTAGACTTATCTAGCCCCATATCTTTTCTCATTGCAGCTAAGGTAGCTTCATCGCCCTTTTGTCCGAGTGCTAGTCGGGCTGGGTCACCAGGAATGAGCATAAATAGGGCAAAAACTGTGCTGACCACACCAAATAATATGACAAAACTTTGAGCCAGACGCTGCCCGATAAACCTAATCATTTTACAGCAATCATTTTGCTTCAGTTATGTAATCGTCCAATTTTTCCTTAGTTGGAATTCTTAATGCTGACCAATATTGTACTACAACATTGTTTTTTAAAAGCATAACCCCTGGGTTACTGCGAATCATCGTCTTGACAGGAACTTCGTCTAAAGTGAAAAAGGGTAAGGTAAAGTTATTCTCTTTAGCAAATGCTTGCGCTAAAGGTTGACTGCTACTGGTAAAGGCCCACAGTCTGATTTTCTTATCTTTTTTTAAGTTGCTGATTAAAGAATTTATTTCTGGTTGTACAGAAATTTTATTGTCTTTTAGATTTGCATATATAAATATTAGCCTATACCCTGTTTGCCCCCAGAAACTGTCTGTTACTGTTTGCCTAGAAGAGTCTGATAGTACAAAGCCTTGAATTGGTGGTTTATAGCCTGCTTTTATCAGGGTTTGATTTCTACGAACAAATCTATATTGATTTAAAACCGAAGTATCAACCTTTTGAATTTCCTCTGGTGTGAATTCTCGCTCTGTGCTGTCAGTACTTAGTTTTTTATATATGAATGACATCTTAAAACTATCAGTCGGGTAACCTTCCGGCACCATACTTAATTTATAAATGTCGTTTCCTGGTTTGTAGGGTCTAAAGTCAACTACTGGCAAATACATATAGTTAAAAAGCGTGAATAGCAGAAACATTACTCCGAAGCCAACAACCAATCTACGTCCCGTAATTCTACTCATAAATGGTCGCTGGATGTATTTCCAATTTATGAACAGAATGACAATGAAAAATAATAGGAATATATCTTTATTAAATGACTGCCAAGGTCTAAGCTTTATGGCATCGCCGAAACAACCGCAATCTGTTACTTTATTAAACTGAGCACTGTAGAAAGTTAAAAATGTAAAAAACAGAATCATTAACAATAGTGACCAAACTGTAAATCGCCTAAATACACCTAATATAAGACAGACGCCTAGCACCATTTCAAAAACAACTAAGGCGATGGACATAGGTTCAGCATTTAAGGCAAGTACTTCGAAAAATTTACTTAAATCTGGCAGATCTAGTTTAAATATTTGGAAATACTCTTCTAATTTTATGGCAAATCCTTTCGGGTCATTAGCCTTAATTAATCCAGAAAACACAAATAAGACACCAACTAAATACTGGCTAATAGATGTGATTAATTTTCTAATATTCATATTTTATCCCTTACGTGATTTATTTATACAATGATAGTACCATCACCCAATAAATAGAACTTAATGTTGTGTAATATTTAAGCGACTAACATTGAAATATGATCAATCTAATCTAATAAGAGCGAATATGGCATAATTCACCATATCGTAAAGATTACTATCTGGACCCTCGCTCACTTCAGAGGTATGTTTATTGGTAAAAATTTGCTTTAATCTGGCTATTCTAGACAGGATTAGGTCTATAAAGCTTTCAACATTCATA
The DNA here is from genome assembly GCA_034440515.1 of Bacteroidota bacterium. Classification (GTDB taxonomy): domain Bacteria; phylum Bacteroidota; class Bacteroidia; order CAILMK01; family CAILMK01; genus JAWXCF01. The sequence continues at coordinate 20,505 of JAWXCF010000034.1, read as the reverse complement.
TTGCGCCAAGCCTCACCATAATCGTGGTTTTTATCAAGCATTATTTGGTTTGCCTTTTTAAAATTTATGTTATATAGGCTGAATATTGCTTCTACATTTTCGTCAGCATCAATTGTTACACCCAGTTCCATCTGTATCAACATCATTATGCAATAGTTTATAATACCGATATAATCGCCACGTATAGGATCATTTACCTTTTGTTCCCCTACATTTTCTTGAATACTTCTGATTCTTTTTGCCTTGATAAATATTTGGTCTAATAGGCTGGGCAGTCGCATTACCCGCCAAGATGTACCATAATCTTTTGCCTTAGCGTAAAATAGGTTTGAACACTCTGTTTGTATATTGCTATATTCTAATTGGGTATTACTCACAGTTGGACAATTTTGCTATGCTTACAAAGAAAATACAATATGCACTAGTATGTAAATAGATACTAAAATTAAGCAATGCATCAGTTAATTTTACACCCTAAGTTCCATTATACTACGAAAATTGTCAGCTACAGAACAGTCATACTTTAGTCTTAATTGTCGAGGAAAACTATTGGAATTAAAAAAGCCGAAAGTGATGGGCATACTGAATGCCACGCCAGACAGTTACTATGACGGGGGCAATTACAACAACATTTCTGCAGCTATAGACTACGTTGGGCAAATGATTACTGATGGTGTAAGCATAATAGATATAGGTGGATACAGTAGCAGACCAGGTGCAGATGATGTAACAGAGGTTGAAGAGATAGATAGAGTAATTCCAATAATAGACGAAATAGTTAATGAATTTCCGCAATCGATACTAAGTATAGATACTTTTAGACACCAAGTAGCAATGGCAGCAATAAATGCTGGTGCACATATAGTAAATGATATATCAGCTGGAAAAGATGATACAAAAATGTATGAAACCGTAGGCAAACTTAAAGTACCCTATATAATGATGCATAAAAAGGGTACCCCTAAAACTATGCAAGTTAATCCGAAATATGATAATGTAATAACAGAGGTAAACCAATACTTTAGCGAATGCATAGAAGAGGCGACTGGGCACGCAATAGTTGACTTGATTTTAGACCCTGGATTTGGATTTGGTAAATCACTTAGTCACAACTGGACACTACTGAAAAATTTGAATGCAATAAGTATTTTTAATAGACCTATTTTAGTGGGAATTAGCAGAAAGCGTATGATAAATGAGTTGCTTCAGGTTAAGGCAAAAGAATCGCTGAACGGCACATTAACTGCGAATACTTTGGCTATATTGAATGGGGCAAATATTCTTAGAGTGCACGATGTAAAGCCGGCAGTGGAGTTAATAACGATTATGGAATATTATAATAATAATGGTTGATTTAGGATTTTTGTCCCTTCGCTTTCTCGATATTTTAGACATCATCTTGTTGGCGACCATCTTGTTTGTTTTATATAAGTCTATAAAGGGGCAATTGGCATTTACCTTCTTCTTTGGATTCTTAATTATTTACTTAATTGGGGTAGTAACTCGTGCCCTTAATATGCGATTGTTAAGTACCCTGTTGAATCAATTGATAAGTATAGGTAGCCTAGCACTTATTGTGGTATTTCAGCAAGAGATTCGCAGATGGATGATAAGTTTGGGTCAAAGCAATGTAGGTCAGTCTAGGAAGTCAAAGAATAGATTCTCACTAAAATGGAATTTTAAGTATATGCAAGAGGAGGAGTTGCCTTGGGAAGAATTTGCTATAGCTTGTAAACAAATGAGTAAAGAGCGGTTAGGAGCAATAATAGTTTTTGCTAGAAGTACGGAGTTGAAATTCTTTGCAACAACAGGTATTCCAATAGATGCTCAAATTTCATCAAGGTTAATATTAACGATTTTTAACAAGAATAGCCCGATGCACGACGGAGCTGTGATAGTAGTACAAGGTATGTTAAAGGCAGCAAGTTGCATATTACCAGTTAGTGATAGGGCAGAGTTGCCAGCACAATTTGGATTAAGACACAGAAGTGCAATGGGAATAGCAGAACAGACTGATGCGCTAGCAGTAGTAGTCAGTGAGGAAACTGGGAATATAACTCTATTCAGCAGAGGGCGATATATAGTAGCGCCCCCCGATGAAAATTTGGCTTTGCTGTTAAATAGAGAGTTTCTAGAACAGTAATATTTTAAATTTAAACTACACTTAACTCTGCATATAGCGGGTATTTCGCTGCCAAGTGATGAACTTTTGCGCTTACTGATTTTACAGTCGTAGTATCGTCTTGATTCATCAGCACTTGGTCAATTAGTTCTACTATTTCTCCCATATCTGTAGCAACTAGCCCGCGAGAAGTAATGGCGGCAGTACCTACCCTGATGCCACTGGTAACAAATGGCGATTTATCATCAAACGGTACCATATTCTTATTCAGGGTGATGTGTGCCTCATTTAAGGCATTTTCAGCTTGCTTACCATTTATATTTTTATTTCTTAAGTCTATCAGCATCAAGTGATTATCTGTACCACCAGTTATTATGTTGTAGCCTTTATCCATAAATGCTTGGCTCATAGCTTTAGCATTACTCAATACATTTTGTATATATTGGTCATACTCATCGGTTAATGCTTCACCAAATGCAATTGCTTTAGATGCAATAACGTGTTCTAGTGGTCCACCCTGAGTACCTGGAAACACTGCACCGTCTAGTATGGCGCTCAACATCTTAGGTTCACCCTTTAGGTTTACATCGCCCCAAGTATTTTCTATATCATCACCCATATATATTACGCCACCACGTGGTCCACGTAGGGTCTTATGGGTAGTGCTGGTTACTATATGGCAGTATGGGAGTGGATTGTTTAAATATCCCTTAGCTATTATACCTGATGGGTGGCTGATATCAGCCAAAAGCAATGCGCCAACTTCATCAGCTATAGTGCGCAAACGTGCATAGTCCCAATCTCTGCTATAGGCACTTGCACCACATATTATAAGTCTTGGTTTTACTGCTAATGCATTAGCGTGTACTTTGTCCCAATCTATTAATCCTGTTTCTTGCTCTACACCATAGAAATTAGGCTGGTATAATTTCCCACTAAAGTTTACTGATGAACCGTGCGTTAAGTGGCCGCCGTGACTTAGGTCAAAGCCTAATATGGCGTCACCTGGCTTTAAAACGCCTAGCATTACCGCCGCATTGGCTTGTGCACCACTATGTGGTTGTACATTAACCCATTGCGCCCCAAATAATTGCTTAAATCTATCTCTAGCTAAATTTTCTACTTGATCAACTATTTCACAGCCACCATAATATCTTTTTCCTGGCAAGCCTTCTGCATATTTATTGGTTAACACGCTGCCCATTGCTTCCATTACCTGTAGGCTAACAAAGTTTTCTGAGGCGATTAACTCAAGTCCATTTTCTTGTCTTTCTAACTCCCTGTTTATTAGGTCAAATACCAGTTGATCTCTTGTCATTTCTATTTATAGATGTAGTTAGACAAAGTTAATAGCTTTAGTGGAAGTTATGAGGTCGTGTATATAATTTGTAACAATAGTAGTATAGATATTTAGGTAAATAAGATGCCCAATTAATTAATGATTATTCGTATTTTCTTCTCTTAATTTGCAGTCATCTTATTCAATTGTCCGAATCTATGCACATCATCATTATTGGCACAACAGTTAAAGCCTTAGAATTTCTAAAACATACAGGTATAACTTTAACTAGCATACAAGCGGAAAATGAAATAAATGGGCATAAAGTTTATTTTCAAGAGGCAGGAGCGTGTGATTATTCTGGTATGGAAAAGGGTGCTGATTTATTGGTTCATTTGGAAATGGATAACTATGAATATGAAATAGATGAGTGCTTATATACTAAGCCTAAATTTTTATTGATATCGTCTATTTTTCATAGTGTTGCCCAGTTATTGGTGGGTGCAACGGTAGAAATAGGCACAACTAAAATAGCTGGTATTAACACACTAGATTACTTTTTAGCCCTGCCTAAGAAAGAAATAGCCTATTTGTATGCAAAAGAAGAATTCGAATGGAAGGCTGTTATGTCTGAATTAGCCATAGATTATTTGCCAGTTGGCGATAGAGTAGGTATGGTCACAGCCAGAGTGGTATGTATGATAATAAACGAAGCTTACTACACTGTTCAAGAAAATATTTCTACCAAAGAAGATATTGATACAGCAATGAAATTAGGTGTAAACTATCCTTTTGGACCATTTGAATGGTCTACTAAAATTGGATTGGCTAAGGTGTATCAATTAATCGATGCACTATATGAAGATACGCACGACGTAAGGTATAAAATATGTAGCCTACTGAAAAGAGAAGTTATGTTAAGCCAAATATAAATTTTAGCAATGTAGAGCTAAGCAATTTCTAGTTGCTCAAAAGTCAATTTTGCCTTATTCAAGTATTCTGTGCAAAAGTTTAAACTAATCTTTGCTTCTTTATACAAGTTCATTGTTTCGTCTAGGCTAATGTCTGGACTTTCCATAAGATCTACTATTTCGCTCACTTTATTCATATGATAGTCTAGAGTGTTTTGTGTATCCATTTTTATAATATTTTTTATTTTTTAGTAATTTCTGAGATTAAGCTTTTTGTTTTACCCGACTGATATATGGTGGTTATTTCATCACCCAAATTTAGGGTACCTACATCTCTTACTGTTTTGCCGTTTATGAGTGTGATGTTATAGCCTTTCTTAAGTGGAATGTTAGGGTTATGCACTTCTAATTGGCTGGTTAATACCTTTAGTTCTGATTGTACTGATTGAAACTTATAACGCACACTTCTAGATAGTTGTTCTTTGAAATTGCCAATGGCTAAATCATATTCTTGCCACTTGCGCTGCACTATTTTATCTATTTCGTGTGTTTGAATCGCTATAAATGATTTAATTGCATTTATATCTGGACTTAAAAACTCAGCAGCTGCTGTTGGTGTCGCCATTCTATAATCTGCAACTAAGTCACAAATGGTGAAGTCTGATTCGTGCCCTACGGCAGATATTATGGGTTTTTTACAAGCGAAAATGCGTCTTGCCAATCGCTCGGAATTAAAGCACCATAAATCTTCTAAACTTCCACCACCTCTGGCTAATAATATGGCCTGAACCTCTTTATTTAGTTCTAATGCATCTATTCCTTTTATTAAGCTATCTACTGCTGCTTCTCCTTGTACCAAACTAGGGTATAAAACTATGTGCATAGCTGGAAATCTACGTTGTATGGTATTATGTATATCGTGGATTACTGCCCCAGTAGGTGCCGTGACTACCCCAAAACATCTCAAAATATGTTGAATACTTTGCTTAAACTTTTGATCGAAAAGACCTTTTTTCTCAAGCTTTTCCTTTAACAAAATGAAGTCTTTGAATATATCACCTAAACCCTGCCTTACTACAGTATTTGCCTTAAATTGATAACTACCCTTAGGTGGATAAACAGTTAAACTACCCGTCATAGCTACTTTATCACCTGCATCAAATCGTTCAAGCACCGGTGCATTGGGATATCTATTCTTAAACCTAACACAGTTAATTAAGGCTGTTTCGTCTTTTACTGAAAAGTATGCGTGCCCATTGGAATGTATGGAAAATTGACTTATCTCACCGGTTACCGTAACATTTAATAGAATAGGATCGTCCTCTAATAGTTCTTTAATGTAGCTGGTTAATTCTGATACGCTGAGCTGTTCCAATAGATTTTAGTAAAAATGCTGATAGGGTTGTAAATATGATAGTTAATGCATCAATCAACTTAAATGTTTTGAGCCTCTACGTCTATTATCTCACTTAAATTATTGGCAGAATTTACTAATGGAGTGGGCCTTCCGTCAGACATTTTAGGAATTTTATTGCGAGAGCTAAGCATAAAATAAATACCCAATAGTACGAATGGAATACTTAGCAACTGCCCTTGATTCAATCCAACTTGATTCAATATATTAGTCTCAAAGGGTTCTTGTTGCACTTTTAGAAATTCGATTACAAAACGTACTCCAAATAGTAGAATCAAAAATAGACCAAATAGTGAACCTGGCTTAACTCTGTTGCCCTGCTTAGTTCTATAAACAAGAAACAATATAACAAATATAACTAAGTAACTTAGTGCTTCATATATTTGGGTAGGGTGCCTAGGCAACATTCCAGATTCAGGATCTCTAACAAATATGAATCCCCAGGTTAAACTGGTCATGTGGCCGTATATTTCACTATTCATCAGGTTACCCATACGTACTAGTGCACCACCTATGGGTACAGATAGTATTATTCTGTCTAGCATCCACATTAGGTTGGTAACGGGAGGCTTTCTTGTGTAGAAAAACATTGCGATGATGATGCCAATAGCAGCGCCGTGACTGGCTAAACCGCCTTTCCATATTTGAATAATTTCTGAAGGATTAGCGAAATAGTATCCAGGGTCATATAATAATACTTGACCTAATCTGGCACCGACTATTACGGCCACAACCATAAATACAGATAACCTATCTACGTCTAGGGTGCGAAGTCCATCTTTCTTATAGACATAGGCCATAACCTGATAGCCTAGCAAAAACGCAAGAGCAAAAAATAGCCCGTAGTAGCGAACCTCTCTATTAAATACTTCGAATATGATTGGATTTACATCCCAAGTAATAAAGTTTGAAATAGGTTGATATATCAAAGTTGGAATCATTATGATTGTTCTATATTATTTACCACCGCATAGTTGCATTAGTTTAGCAGCTAATAGCGGGTCGTGCGGCATTTCTCTTCTTTTATCGTCCATTGGCAGTTGTTCATACATATTACCATTTTCTACATTTAAGTACACTCTGGTAACTGTTTCTATTTTGCTTTTTTCCGATTTATAGAACAAAATTACATATTCTGGTTTAGCATTTCCTGCACTGTTTGGTTTAAATTCCGTCCTATGTTTAATGTTTATATCTGTTATTTTAGGGGTCAAGGCTGGGTTATTTCTTAGGCAGGCCTCTACTGCTAGGTCACAGTTTTTTATTTCATCTATGGTTATCATTCTGGTTTTGTTTTCACGATCATTGTTTTTTGTGTCCCTAGCCCCTTGTTCTGTTATTTTATATCCAGTTTCTGTTTTTACTAAAATCAAGTAGGCGTCTGTATTAATAGGAATTCCATTTTTAATCTCACTTAATCTAATGGTTACCCTTTTCTTTCCACCGCCAATATCTTGCACTTTATACCTATCATCATAGCCTAAAGTAAAATCGTTGTATTGCATAAAGGTCTTTTTTCGGGCTTCTTTTAGTTGATCTAGGGTAAATTTATTGCCATCTACGGTGATAGGGTCAGTATATACTTCGCCCAACTGCTGATATTTTAGATTAGAATGTATTGTGCGCCAAGTTATTAGCATATCATCTACAGTACTGTTATTCACAACAGCCTCTTGTAAGGTTTTACCTGGGTCATCTGATGGTGCAAGACCATTTCCGTCTTGAACCAAAAGGCTATCACCATTTAAACCTGACGACCTGCCAGTGGTTGCGGTGTCACTCATAATGCCGTTTTCGTTATCATTGCTGTCTGATTTGCAGCTGCTTACTATTAAGCTGGAAATTAATATTAAGGAAAATGTTAACTGATAGAAGTACTTCATACGGGACTAAGATAAGGCGAATTACATTTGTAACGTGAGTAAAATGCGGAAATTGGCTTCACAGACTGCCCTATATGGGGTAAGTTACTTTGCCGGAAGGTTGCTAAATTTCTTTCTTACACCGGTTTACACTCGATTATTTGCTCCTGAAGAATTTGGGGTCATATCGTTGTTATATGCCTACATTACTTTTTTTAATATTCTCTATACCTACGGCATAGAGACAGGGTATTTCTTCTTTACCAGTAGGCAAAGAGGGGGTAAAGATTTGATAGCTGGCACAGCATTTAGTGGGCATTTGGGCAGCAGCTTGCTATTTAGTGGCTTATTAATCGCATTTGCACCATTTTTTGCGTCAATTATTGGCTACCCTCTACACTCAGATTACATCGTATATGCTGGGCTCATATTATTATTTGATACGCTTAGTAGTATTCCCTTTGCTGAAATTAGAAGGAGTGAGCGCGCATTACGGTTTAGCTCATTAAAATTGGTAGGGATAATACTTAATATCTTTTTCAATTTCTTTTTTCTATTCTTCTTACCTCACGCTATGATTAGCGAGGCTTGGGAATGGTTGAGACCAGTACTCTCATATCTATACATACCAAATGCTGGAGTAGCCTATGTATTAATAAGTAACGTGTTGAGCTCATTTATTACCTTGGTTTTGTTGCATAAGGAAATAGCGTCTATGAAAATAAAGCTTAATCTGTATTTGTGGAAAAATATGCTGCGGTATAGTTGGCCATTACTTATTCTAGGTTTTGCAGGTATGATAAATGAAACATTAGATAGAATTCTATTAAGTGCTAGGTTGCCAGGCTCTACATTTCAACGTATGGAGCAGGTAGGAATTTATAGTGCCTGCTATAAGCTTAGTATATTTATGACATTGGCTGTAAGTAGCTTTAGGTATGCTGCAGAGCCTTTTTTCTTTAATCAATCTAGAGAAAAGGATTCTAAAATCTTATTTGCAGAAATTTTAAAGTATTTCTGCTTTGCTACAGGTTTAATTTTTCTGGTGATTGTATTTTATTTGCCCATTTTCCTTAGAATTATAGGTAAAGATTATCGTCAAGGTTTGGCAGTTGTACCTATTTTGCTATTGGCTAATTTATTTTTAGGTGTATTCTATTACCTTAGCCAATGGTACAAACAGACTAATAGAACGGGTTTGGGTGCCGTCATCGCCATTATTGGGGCGTGTATTACTTTGCTTATAAATTTTATATTTATACCTAGCTATGGATATATGGCCAGTGCCTGGGCTACGTTAGTTTGCTATTTATTTATGGCTGTAGCAAGCTATATACTTGGTCAAAAATATTATCCAGTTAATTATGACATAGGTAGAATAAGCTTGTATATATGTGGTGCCATAATATTATATATGGTTTCTAGATTGATATCAAACCACGATGCTGGGGAGTTTCACGCTGGGCAAATGCTAATGGGCACTCTTTTTATTATTATTTACGTCGTAATGTTTGTGTATCTTGAGCGTCCTAACATCATAATGAAATACTTACCAGAATCTTTAAAATGATACTGAAAATAATAAATAAAAGTCCACACTCTATGCCCAATTACGCAACAGTGGGCAGTGCTGGTTTAGATATTACGGCTTGGGTTGCAGAGGGCAATGTGCTGTTGCAATCGCTAGAGCGGATAGCCATACCAACTGGCTTGTTCCTGCAAATACCGGCAGGATATGAGGGGCAACTGAGGCCGAGAAGTGGAAATGCACTAAAATATGGACTTACCCTGCTAAACAGCCCGGGAACCATAGATAGTGACTATCGCGGAGAGGTAAAAGTGATAGTGGTAAACCTAAGTAATGAACCCGTAAAAGTGACTGATGGTCAAAGAATAGCACAATTGGTAATAGCAGCAGTACACCAAGTAAAAGTAGTTGAGGTTTCTGAGATAGAACCTAGTGTAAGGGGTGAGGGTGGATTTGGCCACACAGGATAAATGAGTGTGATTGATGTATTTTTGAAATCTAAGTATTCCAAATAAATAGCAAATGGCAACATATAGTGTAAATATTGACGGCGACAACACATTAGATATAAAGTGGGTAAAAGGTGCCTGGTATGTAAATGATGCTGTCGCTGAAGTAGATGTGTTGAAAATAAGCGATACCAGATTTCACATTATTTATAAAAACAAAAGCTATAATGTAAATATTTCTCCCAATTCAGAATCTGTTAAAGCAATGACAGTTTCTGTAAACGGTAAGTCAGCGGAGATAAGCATTAAAGATGAAACGGACATATTGATGCACGACTTAGGTTTAGATGCATTAAATGCTAATGCTGTGAAAGACATAAAGGCTCCTATGCCTGGCTTGGTACTAAAAATAATGGTGACTGAAGGTCAAACAGTAGAAAAAGATACGCCGCTTCTGATACTTGAAGCTATGAAAATGGAAAATATGATAAAGGCGACAAATAGCGCAACCGTTAAATCGATTAAAGTTAATGAGAAAGATGCTGTAGAGAAAAATCAATTACTTATTCAATTCGGCATTAATAATTAGAACAATATTATAAGCAAGTATTTATAAATTCAATTCGCAAAGACTATGAAACATCTATTTATTATTTAAGCATTTAGGCACTTATTTACATTATTAGTGTGTTGAATTACAATCTGGAAATATTAGAAGAGGTAGAACATTTGTACGCAATAGTCGATATAGAAACCAGCGGTGGTGACCCCCGAAAAGATAGAATTACAGAGATTGCTATATTTATTCATAACGGACGAAGGGTTATAGAGCAGTATTGCACCCTAGTTAATCCCAAACAATATATTTCACCCTTCATCACAGCACTTACAGGCATCTCTAATGAAATGGTAGCTGAGGCCCCCGAATGGGAAGAAGTTGCAGATAAGGTATTAGAACTAACTAAAGGAAGAATATTTGTAGCCCACAATGTTCGATTTGACTATAATTTCATAGCTAATGAATATAGGCGAATGGGAACAAGATGGCAGCGTAGAAACCTATGTACCGTGAGGTTAAGCAGGGCTATAATGCCAGGACTTCCCAGCTATAGTTTGGGTAAACTGTGTGATGCAGTCGGCATACCGGTAGCAAACAGACATAGAGCATTTGGTGATGGAGCTGCAACTGCAGAATTGTTTCAAATGTTGCTGCAACACGATAAAGAATCAGTTATAAAATCCGCATTAGCAGAAGAGTTGAAGCAATCGCTATTACCACCAAGCATTAATAAAGCAGATGTTGAAAATTTGCCAGAAGAAACAGGTGTTTATTACTTCAAAGATGTAAAGGGAAAAATAATTTATGTAGGCAAAAGCAATAACATTCAACAACGTATTATTAGTCACTTTAGTGGAGATATGAACGACCCAAAGTATTTTGACCTAAAGCAACAAATAGACTCAATAGACTATGAGGTGACGGGTAATGAACTAGTTGCACTAATAAAGGAAAGCCACGAAATAAAGCGTTGGATGCCAATATATAATAAGGCACAAAGACGTACTAAGAGACATAAATATGGTTTATTTCTGACAGATGAAACACCTGATGGATCATTTTATATATCTGTGAAATTGCTAAATGAAGTTGAAGTGCCAAGTATGAGTGTCGGCAGCAGATATACTGCACAAATGGTGATATATGGACTAACTGGCAAAGCGGAGTTGTGTAAACTAAGAGTAGATAAGGCAGTTGAAATACCTAAATATGAGCAAAATGTTGAACCTTGTATTTGTGGAATATGTACAGGAGAATTGAGCATTAGTGAGTACAATACCAAACTATACAAAACACTAAATAAATATGCATTTGATGTACCTGATTTCATCATAATAGCAGATGGACGAATGCCACAAGAGAAAGCCATAATTTGTATAGAGGATGCAAAGTTTAAGGGGTATGGCTACGTAGATTTAGAAAGTGAGCAGATAACAGACTATGATGAGTTGAAAAGTAGAATACAGCATTTTCCTCACCACGCTGATCAGCAAAGAATTATAAAATCATACATAAGCAAACACAAAAAACTAGTTGAACTTAAATATCCGAACATAGTAATTGATGACTATTAAGTCAAGCAATGTGACTAGAAGAATTAGTTGGCAGAATGGCTTTGCTATTATCTTCGTAAATTCTATTGTTTTGAACCACTGATGAAGATTCAGATTTCCATTTACGCAATTCTGTTCCTACTGATAGGATTGGCAGTGCAGGCACAAACCAAAATAACTGGTCAGGTCACCGATTCCAATGGATTGGCTATAAAGGATGTCCGAATTTTGGTACAGCCAGGGGCCTTTAAAACTACAACAAATGAAGACGGACGATATGAATTGATAATTGTGGCAAATCAAACCCTGACAGTAAAGCTAAGTTATCAAGGTATAGATAGGTTAAGCCTAAGAATTAGGCCAATAGCGTTAAATGAAATTCTGAAAAGAGACTTTGTAATTTCTACTATAAATACCATTGAAGTAGAGGTAAGAGATAATGATGATCAGCGACCATTTCTAGAGCGAATAGATGTAGAAAAATATCAATACATACCAAACCCCAGTGGTGGTATAGAGGGGCAAGTGAAAATGCTAGCAGGGGTGAGTAGTAATAACGAACTAAGCAGCCAATACAATGTTCGGGGGGGTAACTACGACGAAAACTTAGTATATATCAACGACATAGAAATATATAGACCACAACTAGTTAGGGCTGGGCAGCAAGAGGGACTTAGCATCATAAATGCCGACCTAGTAACTAGTTTACAGTTTAGTGCAGGTGGATTTAATGCAAAATACGGCGATAAAATGAGTTCAGTACTTGATATAACCTATCGAGAACCAGATTCATTTTACGCAAATGTTGGTTTAAGTTTATTAGGGGCAAATGCTGCGATAGGTGACAGAGCTATGAATGGGAAACTAAGCTACATAGTTGGCGCAAGATATAGAACCAATAGATATTTATTAACCAGCCTAGACGTACAGGCAGACTACAGGCCGTCTTTTTATGATGCACAGGCTTATCTAAAATATAATTTTAATGAGAAATGGTCAATATCTAGTTTGACTTACTTTGGTAGTAACAACTACTTAAGCATTCCTCAAAGTCAGCAAACAACGTTTGGCACAGCTACCAGTGTATTGAGGTTAAATATAGCATTTGATGGGCGTGAATTGCTTCAGTTCAATACATTTTTGCAGGCTGCTACTCTGACCTATCAACCTAATAAAAATAATACTTTACGGTGGTTAAATAGCTATTATAATGCGGACGAATCTGAAAAATTTGATATAATAGCCCAATATAGTTTAAACCAATTAGAAAGTGATTTGGCTAGTGAAGACTTTGGCAAAGTGAAATTTAATCTAGGTAATGGTGGATTTCTTAACCACGCACGTAACAGACTCTATGCCAATATATTCAATACTGAGATAAAGGGAAGACACAGGTATGAAAGTTGGCTAGACCTAGAGTGGGGAATTAAGTATCAGAGAGAAGTAATAGCAGACAGACTAAGTGAATACAGGTATATAGACTCCGCTGACTATAGCCTACCTCAGGGTGACACCAGTAGGTCAACGTTGCCAGTTTATGAATACATTTATAGTATAAACAACCAAAGCTGGAATAGATATTTCGCTTATGCTCAAAATACATTTGTAGTAAGTAATAGGCTAAATGCCTATATGACAACAGGTGTCAGGGCAAACTACTGGGACTATAACAAGCAGTTGATAGTAAGCCCGAGGTTTCAATTTTCTGTGGAGCCTAACCTATATTACAATACTTATATGAAGCGGGCTGGGTCTGCAGATAGTGATTTGCGTTCCAATATTAGGTTAAAAGCAGCAGTTGGCGCCTACAATCAACCACCATTTTACAGAGAATTGCGGAACCTTCAAGGCATTTTAAACCCGGACATAAGGTCGCAACGAAGCATTCAATATTTAATTGGGAGCGATTTGTATTTTAAACGATGGAAGAGACCGTTTAAATTAACTACCGAGGTATATTATAAGAGTTTAAAAGATATAATTCCTTATGAAGTAGATAATGTACGGATTAGATATTTTGCCACAAACAATGCAGTGGGATATGCTACAGGTATTGACTTTCAATTAAATGGGGAATTGGTAAAAGATGTGCCCAGCTGGTTGAGCCTAAGTATAATGAAGACTGCAGAGAATCTAAATGACGACTCATATCTAGAAACGCAGTCTAATGGTACAGTTGTGACTAGATATCCAGGCTACATTCCTAGACCTACCGACCAAAGGGTAAGAGCAAGCGTATTCTTTCAAGATTATTTACCAGGTAATCCTACCTATAGGGTTCATTTACAGTTAGTATATGGGGCTGGTTTACCGTTTGGACCACCCATACATAAGCGCTATTTAGATACCAATAGGTTAACACCATATAGAAGGGTAGATATCGGCTTCAGTAAAATGTTTTATCAAGAGGGGATCAGCAAAAAAACAAATAAACTAACCAAGTGGACCAAAAGCATTTGGCTAAGTGCAGAGGTGTTCAATGCATTTGGCATAAACAATACATTGGCTTACCTATGGGTGAAAGATGTAGAAGGTTCGGATTTTGGAGTGCCGAGATACCTAACTGGAAGGCGATTCAATATTAGACTAGAAGTAAAGTTTTAGGGATTATCTATCTAGAATCCAATAAATTGGATTGAGGATTTCTCTGCCCTTCCATATTTGCAAACCCAGTTCGTATTCCTCGTTTATGGTATTTTTAGCAATGGTACCTAGTTCAGTTTTAGGTTTAACCTCGTCGCCAACACCTACAGTTACATTTTCTAATCCACTGTAAACTGTAAAGTACTCTCCGTGCCTAATGATGATGGCTATTCCAGCATTTGGAATTCGCACTATTTTACTTATTTCACCTGTAAATATAGCGCGTGCTTGAACACCGGAACTGGTTCTGAATCTCAATCCCTTACTGTCAACTATGAAATTGTCCATTCCTGGTAGTTCGTGTTTCCCAAATCGCTCAATAATGACACCCTGTCGTACAGGCCAAGGCATTTTAGATTTGTTTGCAGCAAAATTTCCTGATAGTTTCATCGTTTCTGGCGATGGTGTATTTGTGTTACTTGTATTTGTTTTGCCGGGTCTGTTGCTATTTTTGGGTCCATTGCTAGTTGCAACCTCTCTACGTATGGCGTCACTAATTGCCCTGTCTAAACGCTCTGCAGCCCTTCTTTTTTCTCTGAGTTGTTCCCTTAGCTCAATTTCTTTTTTCTTAAGGTTTTGTGCTACTTCGTACTTTTCGTGCATATTACCTTCTAAGTTTTCAGACTCAGTATTTAGTTTATTGGTAACAATGTTTTGATCGTATAAAGTCTGTTCCAGTTCTTCGACTTTTTTCAGCAGGCTATTTTTAGTTGCGACTATTATTTGTAGTTGCCTTTCCTTATGTTCTTTGTAGAACTGCAACAACTTAGCACGTTTTACTGCCCCATTAAATGATTCGGCTGATACTATGAAGCTCAATACATTATAATCACCAGTATTTTTATACATCTGATATATCATTTCTGCATACTCTTTTTTCATTTCTATTAAGTCATTTTGCAGAGCTTCAATTATCTCTTTTTCTTGGATGATAATTTTTTTTAGAGTTTGTTTTTGTCCAGCTAAAGTGCTGAGATAGTCTTGGCGTTTTTGAATTTCGACATCTAAATCTTCTAGATATGCCAGTGTTTGACGACGTTCTAGTCTTGTATTGTTTAGCTTAGACCTTATCTGTTTTATTTCTCTTTCCTTTTGAATTCGAAGTCGCTCCAAGTCTTTACGACTTTGCTGCCCGAATGCATTACTGCAAATCAAGGTAACAAGTACGAAAGCAAGTATGGTTTTAATACTGCTTAGCGTAGCCGCTTGGTATTTTGAAATTAACTTCATCTTCAGTCGGGAAAGATAAGTCATCAATGTTTAGTTTCACGATGTAAGCTTCAGGTGTTTTGGCATTTATCAGGGCATTTTTATAGGTGTAGGTTCCATTAATTAGCTGATAATCTGAATAACTAATAGCTATAAACTGAGATGCATTTTTTTCAATTCTATATTCTAATAGTTTAAAGGTCTTAGAGTCTATAATCATAGTTTCCTTGTAGTCAGCAGTTTGATTAATTATAGATATTCCTTTATCAACAATGGTTAATTTAGCATCTTTACTAATCCCAAATGGTGGTTCTGCTAAAATCAGCCTTTGCATCGCAGTTAGGTCTAATTCTTTAATTCCTATTGCTTTGCTTATTTCATTCATCTTAATGGAGCCATACGATTTATTCATTCTTAATAAATATGTGGCACTGTCATTTGTAATTAAAGCACGAGCAACCTCAATAAATAATGAAACTTGAGAGTAAATCAATTCCTTATTTTTCATTTTCATATTTAGATTAACGTTAGGGTAACTTTGGCTAGCATCAGTTACGGAAACGTCTGCATTTAACTTACACCAAGTGAATTCTTTCCTTACTTTGACCAATTCTTTATTTAAATCATCTATAGAATTAGCAACCTTAGGTGATTCCGTTAAAGTTGGGGAATTTTCTGTTTTTGCCTTTTGTAACTTTTTGGTACAAGCAGTAAAGGCAATTGCGAAACCAAATAATAAGAGATATTTACTCATATAATTTTTTTTCTTTAATCTTTTTATCAATAAACTCAGATTTCAAACCTTTATCTTTTGCCTTTTTCCAATTCTGTACGGCTTCATCAATCCTGCCTAATTTAAAGAGCACATTGCCATAGTGATCAATTACATCAGCATTATCTGGTGATATACTTAATGATTGTAACAAATAGGTTACTGCTAATTTGTATTGACCATTTTTATAAAGTACATAGGCATAAGTATCTTGATAGTTAGGATTTTTAGGGGCAGCATCTATTACTTTCTTAGCCATAGATAATGCTTTTTCTAAGTTTACATTTACCAATGCGCTGTAATAAGCATAGTTATTTAGTATGGCAATATTATCAGGTGACCTCTCTAAAGCTAAATCATAATGTTTGACCATTTCGTCATACTGCCCTAAATTATAGTAGCATTCTCCCATTAAATTATAAAACTCAGACTCAAGCTCTTGATTGTCAACCACAGTTTTTAGACCTCGACCTGCTATTATCAGCCCGTTAGAATAGTTTTTCTGGTCAATTCTAGCCCTACTTGTATATACATATACTATGGGTTGATTTGGGAACAATTCAAGTGCTTTTTCGCATTCTAATTCCAATTCTTTAGACTTACCTTGTTCTTGCAATATGCTGAATATTTGTGTCCAAACTGCAAATATGTCATTCTTCAAATCTCTTGACCGTTTGTATTCTTTTAGTGCTTGGTCAAACTTTTTATCTTGATATAGAAAGTCTGCATAAATAGCGTGGCTTTTGGCATCATTATCGTGCGTTTTTACCAATATCTCTGTCAACTCATACGCATCTTGTTTGGTTTGCTCTGTTAGCTTTTCAGGGCGTAGATAGTTATTAAATAATATGTTAACTTTAGTATTAATATCAATGCTTGGGTCAGCAAATGCTTTTTTCAAGGCATTGTAACTACCCTTCATATCACCTTTTTGGTATAGAATTTCGGCAATCGAAAGGTTAGCCTCTGGTACATTTAGATCTTTTAGCAAGTCATAGGCTTCATCATACTTTCCACTCTTGGTATATGCATCAGCTAATAGCAGTGTGTAACGTGGATTGGTCGGGTCTTGATTATGTAGTTTTTGAGCCTCAATAGTTGCTGATTTTAGATTCATTGAGCCATAGTAAATTCGATACCTATTAAAACTTACTTCTTCACTTGGACCATATATTTTTTCAATTTTATTGTAGGTTTTTAGTGCTTGGTCAGGTCGTTTTATATATTCTTGTATTCTGGCAACCTCCATTAGGTGGTTAGAATTTTGAGGGTCTATTTTGTTTAAATATTCAAGTGTTTTGATGGACATATCCCACTTGCCTCTTTGGCGATATATATCAGATAGTTGCAGAAAATAATACCTATTTTCTTTATCTAATTCTGTTGCTTTTAGGGTGGCAATCTCTGCTTCAGCCATCTGATTATTTGTTATTTGCAGCCTACCAATTTCATAATAACAAACTGAATTGTCAGGATCAATTTTAGTGGCATCTGTAAATTTATTGATGGCTCTCAACGTGTTGCCAATTTGTTTTTCTTTTTGCGCTTCAAAAAACACGTTATCAAACTCACGGGTACGTGTTGCAGATAACTTAGACTGAGTTTTGTCTAATGAAGTTTTAGTAACAGATTTGGTGCTTTTGTTACAGGCGAATAGGGTACTTACAGCTAAGCTAACTATAAGTATGGGTGTGGTAAATAGCTTAAAAGGCATATATAACTTGTACCCATACTACTTCAATATTGGAGAATGCAGTTTTGCATCATCTAATTGAGCAGCACAGATAACACTAAATGTACAAAAGTTTTGCCGAAAGTGTTTATTCAGCGTAAATGTTTAAATTATTTAACCTCGCTGTAGTCACCTAGGTTTACAGAACTAGCCTGTCCATAGTAACTGCTATAGTTTCCTAACATAGCATTATCAAGAAATGCGTGGGTTACTTTGCTATTATTTAACACTATAGAATTTGTAACTATGGCATTTTCTACCATACTATTATGCCCAATACTAGCGTACGGACCTATTATGCAGTTTTTTAATATGACATTATAACCAATATAGCAAGGCTCGACAATTAAAGCATTGTCTTGGAAAAGGTTTTCACGTTCTTGACCTTTATTTCCAGTTAATTCTAATACTGTTTTATTAGTATCTACAGTAGCATCTTTATTGCCACAGTCTAACCAGTGGGTTACAGTAGCTGTTTTAAAAGTTTTACCCTGTTGCAACATAGCCTCTAGTGCATCAGTTAACTGATATTCACCCTTAACCATAATGTTTTCATCTATTAATCTTTGTAAATGAGAACGTAAATCAGCACCATCGCTAAAATAATAAATTCCTATTATAGCCTCATCGCTAACAAAGTGTTGAGGTTTCTCCCAAAACTTAACTACGCTGCCATCTGTACTGGTCTCTACCACACCAAATTGCTGTGGGTTAGGTATGCGTTTGGTCCAAATAACGCCGTCTTGAGTGGTATCTATTTTAAAATCGGCATAAAATAGCGTATCTGCAAAGGCAACAATTACGTGACCGTCTAGGCTATCGCCAGCACATAATATGGCGTGGGCAGTACCTAGTGGTTTATCTTGATAATGAATAGTACCCTTAGCACCAACACTTTCAGCTATTTTTATTAAATTTTGTTCTACCTCTGCTCCAAAGTCACCAATAATAAATGCAATCTCATCTATCTGTTCATTTACCATTGCAGCTAAATCTTCTACCAATCTGTAAACTATAGGTTTACCTGCTACAGGTATTAATGGTTTGGGTACAGTTAGGGTATGTGGGCGCATACGTTTGCCCATTCCTGCCATTGGTATAATAATTTTCATTGTGTTTCTTGTGTATTGGTACTTAGATTAGTTTATTAGTCTAAATCGCGGTAAAATTAGTTGATAACTTTAGTAATTATAATTACTAAGGTAAATGTTTAAAATTCCTTAATAACATCTCTGCTGCTACCTTGTGCAGTTGCGGTAACTTCTAATTCATTAATGCAACTGTGGGTGGGTAGGGAAAGTGCAAATGATATGACTTGTGCTACATCTGCCCCTATTAGTGGTTCAAACCCTTTATACACTTCATTAGCCCGTTCGTCATCTCCTAAAAATCTAACTCTGCTAAATTCAGTCTCTACCATTCCTGGGTGTATAGCAGTTACTTTAATGTGATGTGGCAATAAATCAATTCTCATAGATCTGCTTAGTGCTGCAACTGCGTGTTTGGTTGCACTATATACATTCCCCTTAGGGTAAACCTGTAGCCCTGCTATGCTGCCTATGTTTATAATGTGTGCATCTTGTGATAGTTTTAGTGTGGGAAGTAGAGCCTTTGTCATATATAACAGCCCTTTAATATTGGTGTCTATCATAGTGTCCCAATGTTCTATTTCACCCAGATCAATTTCATTTAGACCTAGTGCTAGACCTGCATTGTTAACTAATATATCAATATTTTTAAATGCTTTTGGTAAGTTGGCTATTTGATCAACAACATCTTGATTGTTTCTGACATCTAATACTATGCAATGAACTTCACTACCGAATTTTTCGCTTAAATCATTATGCACTTCCAGTAGTTTTTCTTCTCTACGACCTGTCAATATCAGCCTATAACCATCTTCTGCTAGCCTTACGGCAGTTGCACGGCCTATGCCACTGGTTGCCCCTGTTATTAAAGCTGTTCTAATGGTTTTGTTTGTCTTTTCCATTCCTTTGTTAGTCGTATAGATGTGGCAAAAGTATGAGTATATAAATATTAAGACACATAGACTTGAATTATTTTAAATATGTTTGAACCTGAAATGGCAGTACAAAAAATAAATAAATGAGAATAAATAATGGCAATGAGGTGCTGGTGGTAGGCGATAAGATATTAATCAGACCAAAAAAAGAGCAACAAATGACTGATAGTGGTTTGTTCCTGCCACCAGGCGTTAAGGAAAAAGAAAAAATATATTCGGGTTATGTAGTTGCTGTTGGACCTGGAATGCCCATACCACACATAAAGGAAGATGATGAACCTTGGAAAGTAAATGAAACTGCAGATGATGTGAAGTACATACCCCTGCAAATAAAAATAGGTGACGAAGTGGTGTATCTACAAAATGCAGGATATGAATTGGAACTAGACAAAACCAAGTATACTATATTGTCACAGCACGCTGTCTTGTTGATATTGAGGGATAATGCC
>JAWXCF010000033.1:0-10043 GCA_034440515.1 Bacteroidota bacterium | reverse complement strand
GCGACCACCACCAAATCCACCAGTACCTGGTTCCCTTGGTTTAGCCTCATTTACGACTAGGTTTCTTCCGTTTACTTCTGTGCCATTTACGGCTTCAATAGCACGTAGTGCTTCTTCATCGTTGTTCATTGTAACGAACCCAAAACCTTTCGATCTTTGAGTCTCACGGTCACTAATGATTTTGATTGCTTCGATTGTTCCGAATTGTTCAAACAATTCTGATACGTCAGCCTCTTGATAGCTGAAAGGCAGGTTGCCTACGTAGATGTCCATTCTGTTCTTAAAAAACTGTAAAAAATTAAATCAAATCTGCTATCACGCCCTTTAAAAGTCTAAAGTGCTATGATTTCAAATACTTTCTTCTTCAATATTACCATTTTATTTTGACATAGCAACTATTTTTTAAGAATATTTTCGCAAGCATTAAATTTTTTAATTTCTTAGTGTCCCTTTATTTACCTATACTATTCTATTTATCACCTATATATTTGCCCTCACTATGAGCAAGCAGGAAGAATCTCTTAAGAAAATAACCTCACACGCTAAGGAATATGGTTTTGTATTTCCAAGTAGCGAAATATATGATGGTCTTGGCGCCATATATGACTATGGGCAAAATGGTGTAGAGCTGAAAAATAATATTAAGCAGTATTGGTGGCGCGCAATGGTACAGTTGCACGAAAACATTGTAGGTCTTGACTCTGGTATATTTATGCACCCAAAAATATGGAAAGCCAGTGGTCACGTAGATAGTTTTTCAGACCCACTAATAGATAATAAGGATACAAAAAAGAGATTTAGGGCTGATGTGTTGATTGAAGACAAAATAGCGCAGTTGCAAAAAAAGGGTAAAATTGATTTAGCAAAAGAATTAGAAGATAAGTTTGACACTTGCTTAAACGACAATGATTTGCAAGGTCTAAAAGAAATCATTGTAGAGTATGAGATTAACGACCCAGAAACAGGGGTAAGCAATTGGGGTGAGGTAAAACAATTTAACCTAATGTTTGCCACTCAAATGGGGGCAGTTGCAGAAAGTAGTGAAGAAACTTACTTAAGACCAGAAACAGCTCAAGGCATATTTGTCAATTTCCTGAACGTACAAAAGACATCGCGTCAAAAAATTCCATTTGGAATAGCACAAATAGGAAAAGCATTTAGAAATGAAATAGTTGCGCGACAATTTATATTTAGAATGCGAGAGTTTGAGCAAATGGAAATGCAATTTTTTGTGCAACCAGGTGGTGAATTAGAATGGTATGAGTACTGGAAACAGAAAAGAATGAAATGGCATATCAATTTGGGTATATCACCTGATAAATACAGATTTCACGATCATATAAAATTGGCACATTATGCTAACGCCGCTTGCGATATAGAGTATGATTTTCCTTTTGGATTTAAAGAGGTTGAGGGAATTCACAGCAGAACAGATTTTGATTTAACTAAGCATCAAGAATTTAGTGGTAAGAAACTTCAATATTTTGATCCCGAATTAAATAAAAATTATATACCTTATGTTGTAGAAACAAGTATAGGTGCAGACCGTATGTTTCTACTTACACTATTTAACGCCTTGCAAGATGAAACCTTGCCAGATGGTAGCATCAGAACAGTTTTAAATTTACCTCCAGCTTTAGCACCTAATAAATTAGCCCTTTTACCACTCCTTAAAAAAGATGGACTGCCAGAATTAGCAAGAAATATATTTGCTGACCTAAGGCTGAAATATATGGTTCAGTATGACGAGAAAGATGCCATCGGCAAAAGATATAGACGTCAAGATGCTATAGGAACACCGTTCTGCATTACTATAGACCATCAGTCGCTAGTAGATGAAACGGTAACTATACGTCGTAGAGATACTATGGAACAGACTCGGATTTATATAAGAGAAATAGACCATATTCTACAACAAGAAACTGCAATGGAAACTTTGCTTAAAAACCTGTAACAGGGTTTATCTATTTAATACTTCTATTAGGTATTTACCATATCCACTTTTCATTAGTGGCTGTGCTAATTTTTCCAATTGAGCAGAGTCTATAAATTTACGCTTATAGGCTGCTTCTTCTATGCAACCTATGTTTATACCTTGACGCTCTTCTATTACTTGAACGTATTGACTGGCCTGCATAAGTGATTGAAATGTACCGGTATCTAACCACGCAGTACCGTGCGCTAAGGTCTGTACCTTTAGTTGCTTGTTTGTTAAATATGCTATGTTTATGTCGGTAATTTCTAACTCGCCTCTGTGGCTTGGTTTTAAATTTTTAGCTATATCAACTACATTATTATCATAGAAATAAAGACCAGGAATAGCATAATTGCTTTTGGGAGCAGTCGGTTTTTCCTCTATACTTATTACCTCACCATCTACATTAAACTCAACAACCCCATATCGCTCTGGGTCTGAAACTCTATACGCAAATATGATTCCCCCTATCGGATTATAGCACGACTCTAATGCTATTCTTAGCTCATTTCCATAAAATATATTGTCACCCAATACTAGTGCTACAGACTCTCCATTTATAAATTCTTCACCTAATATAAATGCTTGTGCCAAACCTTTAGGTTCAGGCTGAACTGTATAGCTAAAGCTACAACCTAGGTTTGAACCATCGCCCAACAATAGCTCAAATAGCAGCTTGTCATTTGGCGTAGAAATAATTAATATTTCCTTTATCCCGGCATCAATTAATAGGCTTAAAGGATAATAAATCATTGGTTTATCATAGACTGGCATCAATTGCTTGCTCATCGCCTTGGTTATTGGGTACAATCTGGTACCACTACCACCCGCTAATATTATTCCCTTCATTTGGTTGTGCTTACTCTAACATTAAAATTTTTAACCTTCAATTTTGTCCGATCAAATTCTGTGACTACAAATGTCTTAATTAGAGCACATTTCGGTATTAAACTTAACGGAATTTTCATTACTGCTCTATTCCAATTTCCTAGATCATTCTCGTACCTGATTAGGGGCATTTCTTTCCATAGCACCGACTTGCCTGTACTGTCATTAGCACTAAAAATGTATTTGGTTGTAGTTGGTGAACCTTTAAAATCTAGGTTTGTATAAAAATAACCAGAGTCTAATCCTTTTATCAGATTGTAGTTTAGACTAATAGATGGAGAATATATGTCAACTCCTGCAACAGAGAATTCATTTAATTTGGTTACTGTATCTCTATAATTAATATCATATTTAAGTATTGAACAAGAGTCAAAAGAAGTATCAGCTACATTGACAGGTATTGTATTTAAGATGACTTTAAACTTATATGCTTCTTCTGTTCGTAAGAATAATCGCTTGAAATATGTCCAATTCATATTTTCCTTAATGGTTATCTCATTAAAATATTGATAGAATTGAATCAAATTAAGGTAAATAAAGACAACTAATATGCAACATACAATAGCAAAGCGCATTGATTGTTTATAGTAGGAAACTAATAAACATTGCAAACCAATAGCAGGAACATACATATAGTCTAACAAAGCTCTATTGCCATAACTATAGCCATAATTCCAATACCACCAGCAACTTAAAATAAAAATAATAACGAATAAGTAACCTAGAATGTATATCTTTTCGCCTATTTTCCTAGGTAAATAGTATATCCCGACTAGACCTAAAAGTGTAATAGGACTTAAAATAAACCAACCACGCTCAACACCAAATAAAAAGGCGAAGAAATGTGAATCTTCCCAATCAAAATACTCTTTGCCATATCCATATACATACCATTGGTTACACTGCCATTTATACACCAATAATTGGTAGAAAATTGGAATGAATAATGCCAAAGCAGCTATCAATAAATGCTTATATTTAGAAAAAGAAAATTTGGCTAAGGCAATGAAGTTAGTGAATCCTAAAAATGGAACTATAAACAAAGCTCCTAATCCATTAATCGGGCGCAAAATGACCATTAACCC
This sequence comes from Bacteroidota bacterium, assembly GCA_034440515.1. Classification (GTDB taxonomy): domain Bacteria; phylum Bacteroidota; class Bacteroidia; order CAILMK01; family CAILMK01; genus JAWXCF01. Next base: position 6,095 of record JAWXCF010000033.1, on the reverse strand, counting down.
AAAAAAAAACCCGGCTAAAGCTATGTGAAACCCTTGCTTAGTCTGAGAATACTTAAAAACTGCATTGAAAAATAGACAAGCAAAACACAAATTGTAAACGTGCGTAAAGCTTAAATCCATTGAACTATAGTCAATCCAGTTACTAGCTAACCAAAAGCTAGTGGTAACTATAAATGCAACAAAATGATCAGTCTTGAAAATGTTTACAAATGCGTGAAAAGCAATCAACAATAAGAAAAAGTAGAATGATGCCCCAATTATAAATAAAGCCTGATAAATAAAACTGAAACCGTCTCTGTCATATCCCAAAGGAGTAGATAGATTGTCTGCAGCCAAATAAAATGGTGTTTGCAGAAAACTTACTCCTGAGTAATACTTGTTAAATTTTAAACTATCGTTCGTTTTATTAAAAAATGTGTGATGTTCTCCTTTGTAGTATTTATCACCTATGTCATTTAAATACCCATAGCTACTATCGTGATAAGTATACATAGCTGGTAAAAAATTATAATAACCTATACCATCTCCCCTAATGCAATGGCGTTTTTCGTTAAGATCAAAATTTAAAATCACATTGCCGATGGTATATAGGGCATATATCCAAATAGCATATTTCTTAAAGAATTGAGTTATACTGGGAAATCTTTTCAATTTAAAACCTTTCTAAGAATTTTAATGCTATTTATCTCACCCATATTCAACAAGTGAATTTCCATATAATTAATCCAGGTATCTAATAATACTTGGCGATCAGTTGCTAATATTTTCACTTTTAGCGATTCCTCGAATGGCAAATCAATAATTGACCTTAGTAAAGTGCTTTGAGTAAGATCTAGATTTGTTGCATTTTCCTCCATAAACGGTTCAAAACTACCTGATTTTATATTAAAATACAAACTTTCGGCACTATTGTCTTTAATTTCTGGGTAAAACCCCAAAAAACCAACCAAATGTATCGCAAACAAAAGCGGGACATTAGCAATCGATTCTTTAGTATTGTAAAGTAGTAGCAGGCTAGACTTAAGATAGTTAAATACTGAACTATCATAATCACCTTCTTTCAGCGATTTAGCCATTAGCTCTGTCATAAAAGTTTTTACGGTGCTGATTATAAAACTACCAGAGGCATCATATATTATGGGTCTTAATTCTTTTATGCGTTTTATTTCAGACTTAGTTTGACTATACAGCACTATTTCGTTTACATTCATTAGTTGAATGTGGCTTAATTTTATGGGAGACTTAGAACTGTGAACACTATTTACAATTGTAGAAATTAAGCCAAGGTCGGGCGTTAACATCTTGACTATATAGCTATTGCCAGTGTAGGGTATTAATTGTAAGCATATAGCCTCTGTCTTTATCAACATTATCTAATAAAGACAATCTTGCTTGTGGTAGTCTTACTGCCAAAATTGTCAGAAATATGTACTAGGTAAACTCCTGTATTTGCACGCCTACCTGAGAAATCGTTCCCATACCAAATGGCTTGACCACCCTCAGCAATAGTTTCATAGACTATTTTTCCAGTTATATCAGTAATCTTAACGGTAGCATCGCGTACTACTGTTTTTATAGCTATAGGTCCGTAATAATCTGGTTTTACAGGATTGGGAAATATCTCAATGACACCATTCTCAGCACCGCCCTCTATAGCTGTACCAGTGTAGCTAACTAAGCCCCTATCTGTTGCAAAATATATGATACCATTTTCTGGATTTATAGCAATTTGCTTAATGTCATTGCCAGGTAATGGTGAATTGTTGATGTTAAAATTTTGTATTATTTTATCTCCATCAGCAGAGGTTAACCAAGCACCAGTCTTGGTCCCAAACCACTTTCTATTAGCACCGTCAACAGTAATGCAATTAATTACTTGTCCACTTAACAGGTAACCGCTGTCTTTACCAGACTTAATGTATGGTCTATTTGCCTCCCATTTAAAGTTTGAAAATGTTAGGGTTGGGTCTGCTAATACAGTAGGGCCATCATTAGTTCCTAGCCATAGCTGTCCATTTCTATCAATAGCTATGTCATTTAAACTTGGAGTATGTAGGTTTCCCTCATCAGGACCAGTACCTATTATCTTATATCTGTCATCAGCAGGATTAGGTATTGTATTGTTGTGGTTATAAGCAATTAGTCCCTCTCTAGGTGATTGCAACCACACATTATTGTTTCTGTCAAATAATATTTTGGTAAATTCATTTTTATCAGTATTCGGAAATATAAATCTATACCACTTATTGCCCGCTGTTTTTACCCATAGTGGGAATGGGTTTCTGTAACCAGCTACCCACATATTGTTATTTTTATCGAAACCTAAGCCTGCAAAAGCACTCACTTTGTTAGGGGCTATTGGAAGTGTACTATCTGAAAAAACATTTAATACTTTACCGTCAGGATCTAACTCTATAATTCCTCTAAAAAGAGATGTAATCCATATATGATTATTTACTGTATCATAGCGAACTTGCATATAATCTCTAAAATCTGGAAATCCATTTGATCCGCTGTTATAGTTTATCCAACCATTAGCCCACTTTAGTGAAATACCATCTGCTGTAAAGGCTGCTGCACCTTGGTCAGTAGTTAATCCACTGGTTATCCATAAATTAGACTTATATGTATATAGATTAACTATGTTACTATTAGAGGGACCAGATGGTTTTAAGAATTGATTATCAGTAGCTGATTTTACTACCAATCCATAAAAATCTACGCCAATATATAATTTATTATCTGTGCCACGTACTACATCGTTATGATTTTTACTTTCAATAGTGTCAACAGCAAATGACTTGTCTATCACATATATCTTTTGCTTGTTTACCATAAATAGTTCATCTCCATCAGGGTGCAATCTAGTAAACTTAGAATTACTACTTTCAACTAATGTCCAACTTGTGCCAGTAAATCTCCTTAGTTCATAACGTGCAATACCAGAAGGAGTTGAAAAAATAGCAAATACAGTGTTTTGAAAATTTGCTAAAGCTAAACAAGAATCTTTACCATAAATGTTAGTCCAAGATTTACAGTCACGTAAAAACTTAGAACCTAATGGTGCTGAAATAACACCATTTCCAGAAGCAGCAAATAAAACATTACCACTAACCACCGTACTAGTGTAAGGAATTTGCTTACAATCTTTTGGATTGATATTTAAATATGAATCCCCAAACAGCAAAGTATTAAGGTCTAATACTAGTACACCGATTGAGGTTGATATGTAACAAAAATTCTCATTAAAAGACAATGAGCTAATTTCTTTAGTTCCAGGTAATGTGCTGTTAATAAAAGCATTAACATTAGTTACCTTGCCGTTTTTCAATACATCAATATTTCCATTTTGATAAGCTACTACTAGTGCCTTTTGACCAGCAGACCAACCCATAGTTTTTATGTCTGTCTGTGAAAAGCCATCTATTCTGCTGTAAGTTTTTACACTATTATCTTCTATATCGTACGCAAATATTCCTTTGCTTGATGCACAATATATCACATCATCTGCTTCTACAACCTGCTGAATATCGCTATAATTAAAATAGGATTGCCAACTGCCTATAGCTTGACCATAAGTAGGCTGAATTAAAATGAATGACAATATTATTGTACATAACATTTTATAGCTGTTTCTATTCGCTTTAATTTTAGACATTATAGTCAAGTAATGTAATTTTGAATGCAATGTTACTATTTTGAAAAGATTGATTGCTTGGAATTCTACAAGAGCCCTACAGTTAAATCAAATATTAAGGTTTACGGCATTTATCATTGGAACAATAATTACTGCAAGAACATTGCAGAATACTGAGCTTTTTGAAATAGAAACGGTATTAATGCTTAGCAGCACAGTTTCGTTTTTTTGGGTAGCCGGGCTTACGGGCTTTTTTATGGCGTCTGGCAATGAAGTAGATGAATTAAAGTCTAATATTAGAAACGCATTTTGGTGCTTGGTATTGTTCAGCTTAATCAGTCACACCCTAGCAGTTATTCTTATTCCCAGTTTATACAAGGTTTCTTTAATCAAGACTGGGGGTTACTGGGTGTATAGTTTCTTTACAGGAATTTCCTATCTCCTTGAATACTACTTATATAAAGTAGAAAAGACAAAAGTACTCATTTGGATTAGTATTATTACTAATTTATTGTATGTCGCCTGTTTTAGTTTAATTTATTTTCAGATTTCCCTATCTATATGCCTTTGGTTACTTGGTATTGTTGGTTTCATTAGATTAATGTGCTTTGCAGTTTATCCTGGCTTAACAGTATTATTTACTCAAATTAGTACCCGTCAAATTTGGAAATTTATAGTTGCTTCCGCCCCACTTATGTTTACTTTTTTGTTTAGTGGAAGTATGCCTTATGTAGATGGTCACATAGTTAGATTTTATTTTAATACCAATTCAGATTTTTTAAATTTTCAATATGGCGCAAGAGAATTGCCCATTATAAGTTTGCTAGCTGGAAGCCTAAGTAGTGTAATGAGTAGGCACATTAATCTATATAAAGTAGGTAGCGCTAGTATAAGAGCCGTTAAAATTAGATCACTTAGATTGATGAGGCCAATGTTTGCTATCAGCATTTTATTTGTCTTCATCACTCCCCTACTGTTTAATCTCATTTATAAAAATAGATTTAACGATGCCCCATATATTTTCATCATTTACCTATTAATAGCCATACCTAGATTAATATTTCCACAAAGTATTATGGTTGGCCTACACAACAATAAGCAACTAATGACTATTAGCGTAATTGAGTGGGTTATGAATTTAGTTCTAAGTATCATATTACTTCAATTTATAGGCTTATATGGCATTGCGTTAGCTACAGTATTGGCATATATATTTGACAAAGTTGCCTCTATTTACGTACTCAATCGGCAAGGAATTAGATTGAAACAATACACCCCAATAAAAGAGTTTAGCCTATACTCTACCTTGCTTATATTATCAGTTGCATTGGTGTTTAGTATAAAATATTTCAATTAAGAAACACAGTCAAGGCAGATGTTGTTAATCTGCGTACAATGGTTATGCTAAAGCTAAAGTGTAACTTTGCTTATCAAAATATGAGTGATTCCATCAAGCACGAATGCGGCATCGCGCTTATCCGTTTAAAAAAGCCACTTGACCACTATAGAAACAAATATGGCACCCGCCTATATGGGCTAAATAAGTTGTATTTGTTAATGGAAAAACAACACAACAGAGGTCAAGATGGAGCAGGGATAGCAACTGTAAAACTAAATGCAGAACCTGGACATCCCTATATTTACAGACACAGATCAGTAGATTCTAATGGTATTAGCCTCATTTTCGAACAAGTAAAAAAAGACTTGGAGGACGAGCGCTATTTTAATGAAGGAGGAATTGAACCTCTTTTGTTAACTACTGCTTACCCGTTTATAGCAGAATTAATGCTTGGGCATCTGCGATATGCAACCCATAGCAAGAACGGGACTTCGTTTTGCCACCCCTTCATCAGACAATCCAACTGGATGAATAAGAATCTGGTAATGGCAGGTAACTTTAATATGACCAATAACGATGAGTTATTTGAGCGTTTAATAGAATTAGGTCAACACCCACGTAATAGAACTGATACAGTTACAGTATTGGAGAAAATTGGGCATTATTTAGATGTAGAGGTAGATACCATCTATGAAGATCTTAAGAATCAAGGAATTCTAAAGGTAGATATGCCTGATATCATCAGTAAACGCATAAAGGTCGAAGAAATATTGCGAAATGCCGCACGAGATTTTGACGGCGGTTATGCTATGGCAGGTATGATAGGACACGGGGATGCATTTGTACTGAGGGACCCTAACGGAATAAGACCTGCATTTTGGTATGAAGATGACGAAGTAGTTGTCGTAACCAGTGAACGCCCACCAATTAAGACGGCATTTAATATAGATTATGATTTAATACAAGAAATTCCACCTGGGAATGCATTGATTATAAAGGCAGACAACTCTACATACCTATCAGAGATATTGCCACCGCGTGAATTAAAGCAGTGTTCTTTTGAACGCATATATTTCAGCAGAGGTACCGATAGATATATATACAGAGAGCGTAAAAACT
>JAWXCF010000032.1:0-7321 GCA_034440515.1 Bacteroidota bacterium | reverse complement strand
GGAATGTAGTGTTTTCATTTTAATATGATGCAAATGGTATTATGTTGCAGCATTTTTTGAGACTCTAATTTTAGTCCCATTATCATAAAGTCTATTGGCGATATCATTATCCTCCAGTAAATTGTTTATCATATCCATTCACTGCTAATAAATCATTTCTAATTTGCCTTTAATGTATTATTTCATATCCTCTTTATACCCTTTTAGTTTTTAGTATCGTCGTAATTATAACTATTGTTTAAACTTTCTTTTAAAAGCAGATAATCCTTAATATTACTACAACAAATTGTAGTATTTAAATTTTGTAAAAATATTTTTATTCTTCGCAGGATTTTAATCCTGCGAAGAATAAAAGAAGTAGCGTGGTCTTAGTTTATGGGGTATCATAAAACCGGATACTACGAGTTTTTAGGTGCTCATCCTGATCTTAAAGCTAGAACTAAAGTTTATTTTATTGATATGAGCCCATTAAGATCTTCCCTACAGCGAGTAGTTAACCTTAGTTAACTGTTAACCAATGAATTAGCCGCATTTAAATTAAAAATTATTTAGATTCTCTCTTTACTTCTTCATCAGTGCACCTAGTACTGCCATTAGTAAGTCTTTACTCATACGTACTTTATAGTCAGGGTTAATGTATTCAAATAAGATAACCCCCTTCGTATCTAGTATCATCACAGTTGGTACAGGTAATATGTCGCTAACTTTACCCTTAGTTTTTTGTTTAATATATCCCTTTGTCTTTTCGTTTGCTTTAAATGCAATCCCCACTTGTTGTAGCAATTTGCCATCGGGATCTGCAAATACTTGATATTTAATTTTGTCAATATCAATGGTTGGTTTTATGTTTTCATAGCTTTCCGGGCTAATTGCTATTATTTGATAACCAGCCTCTAATATTTCGGCTTCAGACTCACCTAGTGCAGACAATTGTAGATTACAATATGGGCACCATCCGCCGCGGTAAAATACAAGTACAGTCGGCTTTGCCTCTAGTACAGACATCAACTTTACTTCTTCATTTTTACCATTTATAACAGTAGCATTAGTAATGCTTTCTCCAATTAGTAATGGGCAAATGTCTTCTGCTTTTTCTGCTATTTGTGCCTTAGCAGTTATAAGTGTGAGGCAAATAAATAGAGCAGTTAGTGTTCTTTTCATTATTTTAATCTTGATATAAATGTACACCAATTGTTTATTAGATGTTCAAACACTTTATTGGATAATATTATAATATTATTCCTCAGTCTTTATTTAAATTCTAATCTATCTTTTAATGACAATCTGTGTTTTCTAGCTGTGTCTAAAGCTATATCATAACCAGCATCTGCGTGGCGAATCACCCCCATAGCTGGGTCGTTGTGCAGTACGCGTTTTAGTCTTACATCTGCCTCATATGTACCATCTGCTAATATGACCATACCTGCGTGAATGCTGTAACCTATACCTACGCCACCACCGTGATGTAAACTAACCCAACTGGCACCCCCAGCGGTATTAATTAAGGCATTCAATACTGGCCAATCTGCTATGGCATCGCTTCCGTCTAACATACTCTCTGTCTCTCTGTTAGGGCTGGCTACACTACCCGTATCTAGGTGGTCTCTACCTATTACTATAGGTGCTTTTACCTGTCCGTCTCGTACCAATTTATTAAAAGCTAAAGCTGCAATTTCACGTTCGCCTTGACCTAACCAGCATATCCTAGCAGGAAGCCCTTGAAATGCAATGCGTTCCTTAGCCATAACTAGCCATCTGTGCAGGCTTTCATTTTGTGGGAATAAATCTTTCAACACTTTGTCTGTAGTGTAAATATCTTCCGGGTCACCACTTAGCGCAACCCAACGGAATGGTCCTTTCCCCTCGCAGAATAAAGGTCTGATAAATGCAGGTACAAAACCTGGGAATGAAAATGCATTTTTCAGTCCGTGTTCTAAGGCTCTACCCCTTAGGTTGTTGCCGTAGTCGAAAGTAACTGCTCCCTTAGCTTGGAGCTCTATCATTAGCTCAACGTGTCGCACCATTGCGTCATAGCTAAGTTTAATATATTCATCTGGGTTTCTTTCCCTTAATACATTTGCTTCTTCGTTGCTCATACCCTCTGGCAAATATCCATTTAGTGGGTCGTGGGCACTGGTTTGGTCAGTTAATAAATCTGGTGTAATTCTACGTTGTATCAGTCTGTTTAGCAGGGTTATGGCCGTACACGGCACACCAATACTTAGGCGTTCTCCCCTTTGTTTATATTCTAAAGCTTTATCTATAGCTTCGTCTAAATCATTAATTTGTACATCTAAGTATCTTGTTTCAATTCTTTTTTGAATTCTCCATTCTTCTACTTCAGCACATAGTGCAACACCGTCGCACATAGTTATGGCTAGGGGTTGCGCACCACCCATTCCTCCCAAACCTGCTGTAACTGATAAAGTACCCCGCAAAGAACCGCCAAAGTGTTGACGAGCAGCTTCTGCAAAAGTCTCATAAGTGCCTTGTACGATGCCCTGACTGCCAATATATATCCAGCTGCCTGCGGTCATTTGGCCATACATTATTAGCCCCTTATCTTCTAAATCTCTAAAATTATCAAATGTAGCCCAGTGAGGTACCATCATACTGTTACTAATTAGCACTCGTGGAGCGTCTGGGTGAGTTGGTAATATGCCAACTGGTTTACCGCTTTGTATTAATAGTGTTTCATCGTTTTCTAAATCTTTTAGGGCTTTCAATATCATTTCTAGGGCCTCCGGATTTCTTGCTGCCTTTCCATTACCTCCATATACTATTAGATCAGCAGGTCTTTCAGCCACGTCTGGGTCTAGATTATTTAGCAACATTCTATAGGCTGCCTCTTGTACCCAACCCTTACAATTTAGCGTAGTGCCAATAGGTGCGTGTAGATTATTTAAATCAAGGGAAGTAGTAGAAGTTGAATGTTGCATATTGCTTTAAAAACAAGAAAAACTATGAACAAGCAAAATTAATAAAAGTTGGAGGGTATAGAAATTCAAAGGTTAGTAAACATTTTGCCTAGTAAAGTTGCTTATTTTAATAACATAAGCAATATTAAAAATGGCACGTAAGACTCTCAGCTTTCTAATAATGGCATCAGCAGTTGGAGCCCTAAGTTATAATTTCACAAAAAAGGCAATGGCGCAATCAAATCAGGGCAATGATGTAGTGCAAAATTTAGATATACAGCGTTATATGGGTGATTGGTACGATATTGCCCACTTACCTCAACGATTTCAAAAAGGGATGGTAGGTGTAATGGCACACTACAAATACGACGCAGATAAAAATGAAGTAGAGGTAACCAATACTGGTATAAAAGGTGGATTTGATGGAAAAGTAAGTAAAATAGTGGGTCACGCCAGAATTGTAGATTCCATTACGAATGCCAAATTAAAAATAACTTTTTTCTGGCCTTTCACTGGAGACTATTGGGTGCTAGACGTAGCAGACGACTACAGCTGGGCATTAGTAGGAAATGGCGGACGTAAAGACTTTTGGATACTGAGCCGTACGGCTAAAATGTCTGATAATACAAAGAAATTGCTATTAGATAAGGCTCGTGCTAGAGGATATGACGTCAGCAAATTGATATATACGCCGCAGCGATAGATAGTTTATCAAGATGAAATTCGACGGAGGCTTGGTGTAACAATTTGGAGTCGGTTAACTACTGTACTTGTTTTATTAGATGCATTTAGGCTTTGTTTTAAATTTAGTTTAAACCAACCTAACTAGATTCGAGAAGTAATCGCAATCTATTTTGCGAAAAACCAAAATTAGTTAGTAGGTGTTTATAAGTATTAACTTTGCCACAATCCAAATTATGAGTCATTTAGAGCCGCAAAGCCCAGTACATAAATATCAAGTTGCCACTACAAGTTATCAACGCAGATCAACTGTAGAAGTAAAAGTAGGTGAATTATTAATGGGGTCTATGCATCCTATTAGATTGCAGAGTATGACCACCACCGACACTATGGATACCAAGGCAACAGTTGCCCAAAGTATAAGAATGATAGAGGCCGGTTGTGAATTGGTTAGAATTACTGCACCCAGCATAACTGAGGCAGAAAACCTAAGGCTCATAAAGAATGAATTGGTAGCAGCAGGCTACAATACCCCGATAGTTGCAGACATTCACTTCACACCTAATGCAGCAGAGGTAGCTGCTAGAATCATAGAGAAAGTTCGCATTAATCCGGGTAACTACGTTGATAAAAAGAAATTTGAAATAAAAGAATATACTGACCATCAATATCAAGCTGAAATAGAACGTATTAGAGATAGATTTCTACCGCTGGTTACCATTTGTAAAGAATATGGTACAGCAATGCGAATAGGTACCAATCACGGCAGCCTAAGCGACAGAATTATGAATAGATACGGCGACTCACCAGCAGGTATGGTAGAGAGTGCTATGGAGTTTCTCAGAGTATGTGTTGACGAAAACTACCTAAATGTTGTACTAAGTATGAAAAGCAGCAACCCCCAGGTTATGGTGCAGGCATACAGACTATTGGTACAGCAAATGGAGGCTGAGAATATGTATTTTCCGCTTCATTTAGGTGTGACAGAGGCAGGGGAAGACAAAGAGGGAAGAATAAAAAGTGCCATAGGAATAGGGACACTTTTAGAAGATGGTTTGGGCGATACCATTAGGGTAAGTCTTACAGAAGACCCGGAATTTGAAATACCTGTAGCTAAAGCACTGGCAGATAGATACCTTCAGCGGTTAAATGATCCAGTCATTATTAGACCTAGTATAGATTTTTCAAAGGTATATCACCCGACTGAATACGACAAAAGGATTTCCTATTCACAACACATTATAGGGGGAAACAATGTACCTAGAGTTATAGCTGACCTTAGCCAACAGTCCATTTTAACACCCTATACCCTACGTCAAATGGATTATCATTACGATGCTGTAACTGATAAGTGGAATATGGGTGAGCAAGCAGCTGACTTTATCTATTTAGGTAATCAAGAGTGCTACTTTGATGTACCCTCAGGTTTACGTTGTATATACGATGTAAAACTTTGGAAAACATTGCCCAATCAATTGTATTCTCATCCCTTGATTAGCATTGAGGATTATAAATTGGAATTAATTAGGTCAGAATACATTTTTATTAGCTTATTTGCAGAGCAGATAACTGACGATATAATTACGCATTTATCGGATATTTCTTATGATAATAATTCAATTATTTTGGTTCTACATACCAACGCACCAAATGCCTTACAATTGTTAAGGTATGCTATTCTAATGCTTAAGAAAGCAGAGATTTTATTGCCTGTAATCATTAAGAGGAAATATGATGAATATTTAAATGAAGAGAATTTTGTACTACACAGCAGTATAGATCTTGGAGGATTATTGGTAGATGGTTTAGGTGATGGTGTATTGCTGGCGTGGTCTGGTAGGAATGCGAATGCCTTGAAAATAATAAACCAAACTGCATTTTACATATTGCAAGCAACCCGTACTAGAATCAGTAAGACAGAGTACATTAGCTGCCCCAGCTGCGGTAGAACATTGTTTGATTTGCAAGAGACTACTGCTATGATACGCAGCAAAACTGATCACCTAAAGGGGGTAAAAATAGCGATTATGGGTTGCATAGTAAATGGTCCTGGTGAAATGGCCGATGCAGACTATGGATATGTAGGAACTGGAACAGACAAAATAACCTTATATAGAGGGAAGCAAATAGTTAAAAAAAATATAGATGCCAGCAATGCTCTGAGCGAAATGATAGAATTAATTAAAGAAGATGGTATGTGGGTTGAGTTGAACAATAATTGACAATTATATTTTATCGGTAGTTACAATTTGATACTACTAAAATAACAGGCAACCAAATTACCTTATTATTTGTCATTTACTTAAATTCGTCTTTTGTAACAAAGTTTTACACAATTTACTCAACTGTATTTTATAATAATGAAAAGAATATTACTATCAATATTAGCCTTTGGGCTAATATCAGGTACTTCGTTCGCACAAAGTATCCCTGGCGGAGGAACCGGTGTTTTGCAGCCTAATGGCGGCACCGTTAAATTGCCAACTTCCAAAAAATTAAACAATGCTAATCGTGCAGGTAGAACTGTTAGTGAATGGTACAATATTACTGATGCTAGGGGAAACCAATTCGGTACTGCCTACACAGGTATCTCTTTCTTGCTATTTCCAGACTCATCAGTTAAAATATTAAGATTTGATGCTGCTAGTAATACTATTACTGATGCGAATTTCTTTAACAGATGGTACTCAATGGGTTCAACTTTAGACCCTAAGTCTCCTGGTTTTGGCAATCCAATTACAGATCCAGCAGGTACTCAACTTAGCATCTACAATCCATACACTTTAGATTCAGTTAGATTTCGATATGCTTACATTAGAAATACTAATGTTTCCATCGTAGATACTATGATTGTGCAATGGTTCACGCCTCGTGATGAATTTTTCTATGGTACAGATACTACTAACCGATGGCATACCTATACATTCAGTAGGGCACCTGGTTTAAATAGAGGTTTAGCTAGATCTACTACTACCACAATACCACAACCTATTACGGTAAGAATACCGTTGACTACGGCAGACTCTACTTCATTGTTTATAGACAGAACTATTGCAACAAATAAGTTTTCAGTTGCAGCTGGACAAAATGTTGCTTGTATGGTGACATTTAAGTCTGGATTGAATGTAAGTTTTGGTGATACTGTGGTTTATCCTACTGATCCTGATGTAGGTTTTCAAGAACCAAAAAAGAAGTTTAACAATTTCTATATTCAGAATGCTGTAACTTCTGGACACGTTTTTGATGATAATTTAAGTAATGGAATGTTCCTACTTACTAGAAACCTATACAGAGATGTTATTACAGGTTTGGTATCTAGATACACGCCTAGTCAATATTACAATAACTACTTATATCCAAATGTGGATTTCTTACTAACATCTAAAAATGTAAGTATTGGTTCAGTTGCTAAAGATGGTTATAGCATAGGTGATATATATCCTAACCCTGCTAATACTAGTGCTAACTTAGGATTTGAATTAGCTAAAAACGAGCAAGTTAAAGTTAGCTTATTTAATGTAATTGGTCAACCAATTGCTACCATTGCAAATGGTAATTATACTGCTGGTAAACACACCATTACTTTTGATGTGGCTAACTTAAAAGCTGGCGTTTACTTCGCTAACGTTCAAGCTGGTAACAGTACTAGAACGGTTAAATTTTCAGTACAATAGTAGTCGGACTCAAAATCATAAAAAACCCCGATTGGAATATTCCAATCG